>DATCMY010000304.1:0-6492 GCA_036565505.1 Hanamia sp. | reverse complement strand
GTTGAATTCATTGCTTTGCAATCCATCCTGGTAAGAATAATTTTCTACGTGGTTAGTAACCCTGTCAAGATAACTTAAACCCCCGTTGGTGCTTATCCATAAATTATTTTTTTCATCTTCTAATGATCCGTAAACATAGCTGTTGGCAAGGCCATTATTTGTGTTCCATATTTTGTATTTATTTGTGATTGTATTAAAATATATCAATCCAATTCCCGATGAAACCCATAGCCATTCAGGATCTTTTTCATCTATCCTTATACTTCTAAGATCAATGCCGGTAAGAAAAATATTTGATAATTTATATCCTGCTGATGTATTTGTTAGTTTATATAAACCATTGCCCGGCAAAGCCGCATAAATAATTCCTCCCGGCATCTCTATAACATCTGTTGCAGTGCTTTTAAGAAAAGGATTATCGCAAAAATAATATCCTTCGTAAGTATCATTTTTCTGTTTAACTATTTTTATTAAGCCTAATGCAGTTGCTACAAGAATATCACCATTATTTAACTGGATCATTTTGTATACAAAACTATTTATATCTGGCTGCAGTTGTGAAACACCATGCAAAACAACTGTTTTAAACAAATTCTTTTTTTCATCAAATAAAGAAATACCGCCACTGCTGCCTATCCACATATTGCCATTAGCATCTTTTAATATTGAACCAACAATATTTCCCGGAAGGCTGTTTGTTTTATTTATGCCTGAGTGATAGTTTGCAAGTTTATCCGTTTTTGTATCAAAAATATTTAATCCGTTTGTGTGAGAGCCAAACCATATTCTTTCTTTTTCATCCTCATAAAAACATTTCGTAAAATAATCGTTGAGTATTGAATAATCACCTTCTGACAATGGAAACAAATTGAACTTAGGCTGCTTAAGATCCAGCCTGGCAACACCTCCACCATCAATGCCTACCCAAAGGTTTTCACTTCTATCAATAAACAAACAGGTAGTAAGATTAAAAGGTAATGATTTTATTTTTGAATTATCATGATGAAATTCCATAAAAAGATCATTCTTTTCATCATAATAATACAAACCTTTTCCTCTTGTTGTTATCCATAGCCTTCCATATTTATCTTTTACACCTTCGATAGAATAAAACGAAATTTTTTTGTTGTTAATAGTCTTGGATATCGTATTGCTTTCTCCCGTTTGCAGGTTGGTGTATATAAGTTTATCATTGAAGTCGCTCACCATTTTATGATCACTAAAAAAAACGGCGTGGGGAGGATCTGCTTCAAATTGAACAGCGTAATTATGAGAGGATCTATTAAAAACAAGATAAGGTTCATTTTTTGTAACAATTCTCATCCAGATATTTCCATCCTCATCAACGGTGTTATAAGCAAGTTGGATAGCAGATATGTTTTTATTACCCGGAAATGGAAATTGTGTAAGCTTACCGGAGAAAATATTATATTCAAAAATTCCATCCAAAACATTAAATAACCACAGGGAACCATTGCTATCCAAAGCCACAGAGCTAAAGGCAACATTTCCAAATTCATTTTTTAAAAACTCTTTCTTTCGTATTATTTTTTCTTTTATCGCATCCCAAAAATAAATTCCGCTTTCGTTGCTGTACCAAATATTTCCGGCCTTATCTTCCAACAGTTTTCCTCTTATAAAATTGTTGATGATATCGCCTGAATCTTCAGCGTTATATTTAAATACACGAAGTTCACTTCCATCATACCTGCACAATCCATCGGGTGTACCAAACCACATGAATCCTTTTTTATCCTGTGTGATGCTGTAAACTGAACTGTGAGGTAATCCATCATTAACACCTAAACTTTCAAATCGTGGGATTATGGTTTGGGAATAGGCGTACGGGCCAATAATAAATAGAATGGCAGAAAAGAAAAATGATATCAGGGTTTTGGTAAACAAGTATTAAATATACCCAATTAGGCAGTATATAATTAAGTAACCCACTTAAGCTGTTGTGTTTCCAGCGTATTTACAAACGGAACATTTTCTTCCTGCGCTTTGTTCCATTGTTTTTTTAAGTCATAATACCAACGGGCCTGCGTATCAGGATCGCCTACCAGCATGAGTTTGGGGCTGGTCTCCAATCCTTCTTTTAATTTATTAAATATCCCTACATCCTGTCCGATAAAAGTTTTTCCTAATTTTTTTAATGGCAGCCAAAGCACTTTGGCAACAGTAAGTGTGGTATAAAAAAAATGATTTAATTCAGTTTCATTTTCGTTGAGTGGAGTAAGTGTTGTGATGGAAATAACTTCATTCTTCTCTCCCATTTTTATATGCTCAATCCTTACACCGGGAATTTGAAAATCTATTTCTGTGGATTTCCCACCTTTCAAAACTTTGTAACCTTTAGAGTTGGTGGATGGTGCATGCCTACTCATTTTAAAACCCATGGGTGATGGCTCAAAATGTTTTTCTTTTATTTTCAAAGATTTTTTTGAGCGCCAAAACCACGACTGGTGAACAAAAGTTACGTGCGCCGGATCGATCAATCCAATTACTGAATGATCGATGTTTGTTGGAAGCACAACCTTTTCTACATGTTTAAATTTTTTATTGTTGTCAAGTAACAGGTCGGGCAATTTATTTATTGGAGTGTTATCACTTAATTTTCTGTCAGGAATATAAATCCATATTACTCCATTAACTTCTTTACATGGATAACTGCCAACTTTTATTTTACTTACGTTGATATTATTATCGGGAGCAAGCGCAGGAATTTCTACACACGTTCCCTGTGTATCAAACTTCCATCCGTGATAGCAGCACTGAATGCACTTTCCATCAAACCATCCATACGATAATGGCACGCCTCTGTGCGGACAATTATCTTTCATTGCAAATGGCAAATTGTTTTCATCCCTGCCAAAAACAATTCTTTCACCCAATATTTCTTTTGATAATAATTTTTGTTTCTTAAGCTCTGCGCCGAAAAAAGCAACGTACCAAAGGTTTTTAAGAAATAATCCGGCTTCAGCAGGCATGATGTATAATTAAGAGACTAAGATAAAAAATTATAAAGGGGTATAAACTTAAGATGCTAAATAAAAACTTTCGCTTCCGTTTTAGCCATCTCTCTAATTGCATCAGCAATGTGGTTGGCATCAATACCAATTTCATTATACAATTGTTTTGGTGAACCGTGTTCAATGATCGCATCAGGAATTCCCATGATCTTTACTTCTGCCTTATAATTATTGGCAGCCATAAATTCCAGCACGGCAGAACCAAAACCACCAACAACGGTTCCATCTTCTATCGTAATTATTTTTTTGTATTTGGTAAAAACTTCGTGAAGCATTTCTCCATCGATGGGTTTTACAAAACGCATATCATAATGTGCAGGATTTATTTTATTTGCTTTTACATCCCTTATCGCTGCAGCAGCAAAATTTCCGGGATGCCCGAAAGATAAGATGGCAATGTCTTTCCCGTCTTTCAATTTTCTTCCTTTGCCAATTTTAATTTCCTTCATCTCAGTTCTCCATTCTGCTTTTACTGCTTCGCCACGTGGGTAGCGTATTGAAAATGGATTTTTTATTTTATCTAATTGAGATGTGTACATCAGATCTCTCAATTCACTTTCATTCATTGGCGCACTCACTATCATATTTGGTATGCAACGCATGTACGCAATGTCATAAGCCCCATGATGTGTTGGCCCGTCTTCGCCTACAAGTCCTGCCCTGTCTAAACAAAACACAACTGGTAAATTTTGTATGGCAACATCATGCACAACCTGGTCGTAAGCCCTTTGCATAAAAGAAGAATAAATGTTGCAGAAAACTTTCATGCCCTGTGTTGCAAGACCGGCGCTTAGTGTAACAGCATGCTGCTCGCAAATGCCAACATCAAAAGCACGATGCGGCATTTTCTCCATCATGAATTTTAATGAAGAGCCACTGGGCATCGCCGGTGTAACAGCCATTATCTTATCATTCTTTTCTGCCAACTCAATTACAGTATAACCAAATACATCCTGGTATTTTGGCGGCTGCGGAATATCAAAAACTTTTTTATGAATTTCCCCGGTTACTTTATCAAACAAACCCGGCGCATGCCATTTGGTTTGATCTTTTTCTGCAAGTTCGTATCCTTTGCCCTTTACGGTTTTAATGTGCAATATTTTTGGACCGCCAATTCCTTTTAAGTCTTTTAATGTATCAACAAGTTTGGTAATGTTGTGTCCATCAATGGGTCCAAAATAACGAAGCTTTAATGCCTCAAATAAATTGCTGCTTTTGCTAACCATTCCTTTTAAACTGGCTTCAAACTTTGAAGCCATGTTGCGGGAAAAAGTTTTTCCTACAGGAAGTTTACCCAGTGCTTTCCAAAAATCATCACGGATTTTATTATAGGTATGAGAGGTTGTGATATCAGTCAGATATTCTTTTAATGCACCAACATTGGGATCGATGCTCATGCAGTTATCATTTAAGATGATAAGCAAATTACTTTTTTCAATGCCTGCATGGTTCATTCCTTCAAACGCCAAACCCGCTGTCATAGCGCCGTCGCCAATGATGGCAACATGCTGGCGATCTGTTTCGCCTTTATAATGGGAAGCCATTGCCATTCCAAGCGCAGCAGAAATGGAAGTGGATGAATGACCCACACCAAAAGTATCATACTCGCTTTCGCTACGTTTTGGAAAACCGCTAAGTCCGTTATATTTTCTATTAGTTGAAAAATTATCCCTGCGGCCTGTAAGAATTTTATGACCATAAGCCTGGTGGCCGACATCCCAAACCAATTGATCGTAAGGCGTATCAAAAACATAATGCAAGGCAACAGTTAATTCAACAACGCCGAGACTTGCACCAAAGTGGCCGCCATACACACTCACCACATCAATAATGTATTGACGCAACTCATCGCACAACTTTGGAAGTTGATTGCGTTTAAGCTTTTTAATATCTGCCGGTGAATTTATTGTTTTAAGTAGTGGACCGGGAATAATTTCCATTGTTGAATATTATCTGTAAAAATACCGAAAGTTTAAGAATTTATATATGCAATGCCTGTACCAATCATTTTTTAACTTCCTCTGCATACTGCATCATATTAAGTATAAGATCAGGATCAGGGCAGTTACTTAAATATTTATTTGCCTCGCTTACTTTACAAACGCCGGGGTAGTCTCCTTTATTGGTTCGCATATCTTTAATTACCTGGAAATGCAAATGTGGCGGCCAGCTGCCATTCTCTTCCTGTTTTCCAAAATGCCCAATCACATGCCCACGGATTATGTACTGGAATTCAATAACCTTAGCAATATCATTAAGACTTAGATGACCATACAATGTATAAAAAGTAACTGTATCCAATTGGTGAAGCAGGATCAATGTTGCCCCATAATCTCCAAAGTTTTTATTATATGCATAACTATGCACCATTCCCCCTAAAGGTGCATAAACTTTCGTTCCTTCTTCTCCCCAAATATCAATTCCTAAATGAAGGCGTCGTGGTTCATCAAGAGAAGACATTGCATTAAACACTTCGCTTCTTTCATATAAACCACGCAACTCATTATATCCTCCTATTGCAAACTTTGCTTTCTCTTTTTTTAATTTCTCATGTATGTATGAGGAAAATTTTTCGGTATCGGCAAGATCTATTTTGAGCAATTCTTCATTTGCATTTGTAAGATCAAGGTGAATTAATTTCTCTTTTGCAGGGTTAAAATCTACCACCTTATGAAAAGTATGTGAATGTGCTTTTAGCCGCTCATGTAATATATTTTCCTGCTGGTTCATTTGAGCTGATAAATTAATACATTGCAAGTTCATCATTTTAAAACAACTATATTTTTTATATGAAAAGATTTACATGCTTTTTAACGGCGTTTTTTTTTGTGAGTGTTTCATTAGCTCAATCAAACCCTTTGTGGCTCAGGTATCCATCCATTTCGCCTGACGGAAAACAAATTGTTTTTGGTTACAAGGGAGATATTTACCGGACAGATGCCAATGGTGGTGTAGCAGTTCCATTAACCATTCATGAGGCACAGGATATGATGCCTGTTTGGAGCCATGATGGAAAATGGATAGCATTTGCCAGCGACCGCTATGGAAATTTTGATGTTTTTATTATGCCTTCAACAGGCGGTATTCCAAAGCGCTTAACCTTTAACAGCGCCAATGATTATCCCTATGATTTTTCACCTGATAATAAACAGGTAATTTTCGGTAGCGGAAGAAATGCACCTGCAGCAAGTGTAAGATTTCCAAACAAAGGAATATTCCTGAATTTATATACAGTATCAGTAAATGCAGGAAGAGCAATATTGGTAAGCGCTGCCGGTATGGAAGACGCTCATTATAACAAGATCGGATCCCAAATCATTTTCCAGGATCGTAAGGGTTATGAAGATGCATGGCGCAAACATCATACTTCTGCTGTTACACGGGATATTTGGGTATACGATCTAAAAAATAAAACTTATAAGCAGATCTCAACTTATGAAGGTGAGGATAGGGACTGTCT
>DATCMY010000303.1:0-1559 GCA_036565505.1 Hanamia sp. | reverse complement strand
GAAGTACCTGACAAACCCATACTTCTGTGTTAATGTCAACGTTAGCAGTATTCCTGCCGATACCGCACTAAACTCTATGCTTATATACGGATTTGTGCCAACAGGAACAGTATAGGTAGCCACATAAACGCCGGTAGCCAGCGGAATAGTTACTATAGGGTTGCCCAGGTAATCGGATAATATAAATTCTTTGACGAATTGACCTTCAGTCCATCCTTCAGAATTTCCAACCCAATTAGTTGTGGTGTCTGTGATTGTTACCGTTGTACCATCGGCACTCTGATTTGCGGTAAAAGCTAACGTTAACGGTAAAGACATCGCTTTGATTTTTTTACCAAATATAAAGTAAAAATATTATAACGTCATAATGGTTTGTATTGGAATAATTTGACTGCCTTTTTTAAGGTTGTCTACTTTCCATAGCGGTTGTAGGTTAGTATAATGACAAAGCTTCAATAATTCTTCTTCTGTTTTTGCAGATGCAAGAGGTATTTTGTGATCAATATGCCAAAGTCCGTGATTGTCCCAGGTCATACCTTTTTTAAATTTACGTTCAATATATGCTTTTATAATATGGTACTCTTCACCCAATAAAACTCCGCAACTGCTTTTTTTAGTATAACCACCGTTTTTTATAGCGGCAGTAATACGGCATCTGAGTTTTCTTTTTAATGAATAAATCGAGTCGTTTTTTATTCTCGCGTTTTCCCATTCACGCTTCCATTCGCGGGCTTTATCTTTATATTTTTGCGATGATCTGTACGCTGTGTCTTTAATTTTATCGGGATTTTTGATACGGTATTCTTTCACCTTTTGTTTAAATACTTCTGGATTATCGCTATATTTTTCTCGCCTACGTTCATTATTTTTAAGTCGATACCGTTCTTGTTTTATTTTAATCTTTTCGGGATTTTTGGCGTGATATTTTTTATCGTATTCTAAACATTTTTCCTTGTTGTTACGATAATATTCACGGGTTTTAGCTTTTATTTTTTCTCTATGGATTAAATACATTTTTTTTCGAGATTTTATTAAACTTTTATTATATTCTTCTGGATTGTTGAATCTATAATTAATTCCGGCTTGTTTCCGACATAACTTACAGGAAGTTGTGTAACCATCTTTACTATATTTATCTTTTACAAATTCGGTTAACTCTTTTTCGATTCCGCATTTAGTACAGTTTTTCATAAAAAAAAATACCCCTCAAATCCACAGTACGAGTGCTTCATTGAGGGGATTTCCCTTTTTCAAGTTTCTTAATCACTATCTCGTACATAGTAATTTTAAATATATCTTTTGAGTTATGTTGCTGAAAATGCTAACGCTAATACTGCCATAACTTAATTTTTGATAAATATAAGTAAAAAAAAATATTATTTATTTTCATGCTCTTTTTTTATTGTCGTTTCAATAGCGTTCGCATTAGCTTTTATTGATTTAGCTTTCTTAGCATCATTTCCATGTGGCGACATTAATTGTGGAGCGGCAATATTCAATATTGATTTTAAAAACCTACCAGATTCATAGTCTTTCTGGTTGTAATCATCATCCAGCGA
>DATCMY010000302.1:0-4465 GCA_036565505.1 Hanamia sp. | reverse complement strand
TTACCACAGTAGCTGTCATCATTATTGGCGGTGTCGCTGAACATCGTATTGCAAAAAGCCCCGGTCTTAAATGATCAGGGCTCTTTTATTTTCTTTCAACTGGTTTTTAATTCAGGGGCTTTCTTCAATACGCATAATGTTTAGCTGGTATACGGATATAGACCTGACAAATAAGATAACAACTCCATCTTCATATACTTCCGGAAGCAGTACAGTATATGCAAAAGTTGCCAGTAACACTGATACAAGTGTTTATTCAAAATCCGCGGTGACATTAACTGTAAATACTACACCTGCTGCACCCACTTTAAGCAAGGAAGACAAGTGTGACGGAACATCAATTATTACTGCAACAGGTCTTGTAAGCGGAGCAACACTTACCTGGAGTGATGGTGGAAGTGGTAACCCCCGATCAGTAAGTACAACTACTTCTCTTACTGTAACTCAAACCAAAAATACATGCACCAGTGCCGCAAGTAATTCAGTAACTCCTGCACCAAAAACAACGCCTGCTGCACCAACCCTAAGTAAAGAGGATAAATGTGATGGAACATCAACCATAACTGCAACAGGCCTTGTAAGCGGAGCAACCCTTAACTGGAGCGACGGTGGCAGCGGGAATCCTCGAACAGTAAGTTCAACTACATCTCTTACTGTAACCCAAACAGTTAGCGGATGTACCAGTGGCGCCAGTAATTCGATAACTCCTGCGCCCAAAACAACACCCACTGCACCAACTGTAAGTGTAGTAAACAACTGTGATGGAAGTTCAGATTTAACTGCAGATAATTATACAGGAAGCCTCTTATGGAGTAATACTGCAACTACAGCAAGTATTCATGTAACCAATGCTGCTACTTATACGGTAACACAAACTGTAAATGGTTGTACCAGTCTTTCAGGTTCCGGAACATCTGCACCAAAAACTACCCCTGTGGCACCATCAATTTGCGTAGTGCAGCCATCATTGTGCGGACCAACAACAGGAAGTATTTCCATACTCAGTCCAACCGGAGCAGGTTTTGAATATAGTATCGATAACGGTGAAAACTGGCAGACAGATACTGATTTCAGCAATTTGGCTCCTGGTTCAGTTTCTGGTATAAAAGTAAAAAATGCGGATGGATGTATTTCTACATCCGTAAATTGTGATGCATCCAATTGTTCTCCTACAGAAACTGTTACCTTGGCTCCAACACAGTCTATTAAAATTGCAGATGATCAAACAACTGTAAAGGCTTTTCCAAATCCATTCAATGATAAAGTTAAGTTTGTGGTAAACACAACCCAATCAGGAAACGGAACATTGGAAATATTTAACATGCTCGGACAAAAAATAAAAACCGTTTACCATGGCTATATGCCTGCAGGTGTTAATAACTTTGACTTAAACTTACCGGGTCAAAAAAACTCCAACCTGATTTACAGATTCAGTTTGGGCACCAAACTGCTAACAGGTAAGTTGTTGCAAATTAATAAATGATAAGAGCGAGAATTTTATAAAAATTTCTGAATTTAAAATAATCTTTAAAAAGAAAGCGCCCGGGAAAGTCCGGGCGCTTTATGTATATATTTTGCCAAATAAAAAATTTTATACACTACTTCCAAAAAACAAATACGCTAAAAATATAGAAGTAACAATTCCAACAAGGTCCGCCAGCAACATTGCCCCGATAGCATATCGTGTATTTTTTATGGACACAGCGCCAAAATATACTGCTACCACATAAAAAGTAGTGTCGGATGTGCCCTGTAAAATAGAAGATAATCTCCCGGCAAATGAATCGGATCCATAAGTTGTCATGGTATCTATCATCATACCGCGGGCGGCGCTTCCGCTTAATGGTTTTATCAATGCGGTGGGTAATCCGGCCACAAATCTTGTATCTGTTCCTAAAAAAGTGAAAAAGCTTCGCATGCCATCAATGATCACTTCAAATGTACCGCTGGTGCGAAGCATGCTTATGGCCACAAGCATTCCCACGAGGTAGGGAATAATACGCACTGCAATTTCAAAACCTCCTTTCGCACCTTCAATAAACGCTCCAAAAATGTCTATTTTTTTATACAAAGCACCTACCACAATAAGGAAGAAAAGCAATAAAATAAGGCCATTACTTAATATACCTGAAAAGGTTTGCACTCCGGCAAAACTCATTGATTTCAAATAAATAACCATCAAAGAAATAATAGCAGAAATACCCAAAACCCACAATAATATTACCGGTTGAAAAATGTTTATTTTTTGTTTGAATGAAACTATGAGCATAGCTGCAATCGTTGCAACAAAAGTGGCGATCATACAAGGGATAAAAATATCTGTAGGATTGGAACTATGTAACGATGCTCTTATCGCAATAATACTTACTGGTATCAGAGTAAGTCCCGATGCATGTAAACAGAGAAACATAATCTGCGAATTGGAGGCTGTATCCTTATTTGGATTAATTTCCTGCAGGCTTTCCATAGCCTTAATTCCGAAAGGAGTTGCCGCGTTATCCAGTCCCAATAAATTAGCTGAAAAATTCATTACCATGTGCCCCATGGCTGGATGATTTTTGGGCAATTCAGGAAATAATTTTGAGAAAAACGGCCCGATAATTTTCGATAAAAGCCTTATGCCTCCTGCCTTTTCGGCTATAGCCATAAAGCCCATGAACAAAGCCATAATACCTATAAGATTTATGGAAATATCAACTGCTGTCTTTGCGGTAGCAATGATACCATCGGCATGTAATTCCTTATAGGAAATATAAGCGCCATCAGCAGTTTTGCTGTATTTTGTAGATCCGTCTGTATAGGTTTTCCCACTTTGTAAAGTTTGTAGAATAGAAGCGGGCATTGTAGAAGTATCAGCAATTTTGGTTTGAGAAGTATCTCCCGATTTACCGATTACCATCCTGCTATAAATATCAGAATTGCCTTTTATAAAAACACTTTGGAAAGTAGCTGCCAGGATTGCTACAATAATAAAAGCCGCCCATATTCTGCTTAATGCCATAAATGTAGATTGTAAAAAAACTAAGATAAGGGATTATGAATAATTGATAATGGATAATTGACAATTGCTAATCGTAATTTTTTAATTCATAATTTTTAATTCCTCATTTATCATTTACTTTGCTTCATTAAAAGAAAAACCAGTTCATGAAGAATATTAATTTCAAGAAAATACTCCCACATATTATTGCTGTTGTTATCTTTTTAATCGTTGCAGTTATTTATTGCAAACCTGCATTAGAAGGAAAAGTAGTTATTCAACATGATATGCAGGGATGGCGAGGTATGAGTCAGCAGTCTGTGGAGTTTAAAGAAAAATATGGTTATTACCCTTTATGGACCAATAGTATGTTTAGCGGAATGCCGGCCTACCAAATTGATTTGGATGCAAGAAATAAAGTTTCTGTGGGTTATGTGCAATCTATACTTACACTCGGCCTGCCCAAGCCTATCAATTTTTTCTTTTTAGCTTGTATTTGTTTTTATTTTTTATGTGTAGTGGCAGGGGCCAATCCGTGGATGGGAATTTTGGGAGGACTTGCTTATGCCTATTCTACATTTGACCCAATAATAATTTCTGTAGGCCACGATACACAGATGATTTCTCTTGGATTTGCTCCGGCAGTAATTGCAGGTTTATTGTTACTTTTTCAAAAAAAATATTGGGCGGGTTTTGCCATTACCTCTTTATTTGCCGCGCTATTGATAATGCAAAACCATGTGCAGATTGTATATTATACTTTATTAATGGCGGCAATTTTGGCTATTGTATTTTGTATAAAAAGCTATAAAGAAAAGCAATTAGGTTCAGCACTGAAAAGCGCTGTATTGGGGCTTATAGCGGGAGTTTTAGGTTTAGCCTGCAGCGCCGTTACTATGATGCCCACCTATGAATATGCGAAAGAAAGTATGCGGGGCGGAAGATCTGAACTCACAACAACAGCAAAAGATAATAAAACAAAAGGGGGGCTCGACAAGGACTATGCATTCCGTTATAGTTTGGGCTTTGGAGAAACATTCACCTTTATGGTGCCGGGTTTATATGGCGGCAGTAATGGTGGTGATGAATACAAGGCTCCCACAAAATTTACTGATAAATTTTCACAACTCGGCGTTCAAGAAGACCAGGCCGTTCAATATGAAAATGGTTATTCCTACTGGGGCGATCAGCCTATCACTTCAGGGCCGGTATATCTCGGCGCCATCATTTGCCTTCTTTTTATATTCGGAATGGTTTATTTAAAATCGTGGTATAAATGGTGGCTGCTTGCGGCAAGTATACTGGGGGTATTACTGGCATGGGGCGCTAATTTTAAAGGTTTTAATTATTTCCTTTTCGATTATCTTCCTTTTTACAATAAGTTTCGGGCACCTACCATGGCACTCGTTATTCCACAATTTTGTTTTCCTTTAGTTGGTGTATTAGCGGTTAGCAAGCTAATCAGGGAGAAGAATGATATTACTG
>DATCMY010000301.1:0-4589 GCA_036565505.1 Hanamia sp. | reverse complement strand
ATCTGAACTTGCATGTCTTATGTTTTTTGCAATCCGTAAGTTCACCTTTTTGGGTGAAAACACTATAAGCCTCTTTTCCACACTGCGTGCAGAACTGAGGCTTATTTTATCAGGTAGCCTGCGATATTGAGGATAACTGCCAAGCCTGTCATAATTGGCACTGATGGTTATATCAGGTTTTGCATAAGCTTGTTGTAGTCTTAAATTATTATCGCTGAATACAATGTTTGCATTTAATGCTTTTAAATCGGGCCGGTTAACAATTGCTGAATCAATTAAAAGTTGATAACTTGTTTGTGAAACCACTTCTTTATACAGGCTGGAAATATTGGGTATGGGAATAATATAAATTCCGGGTGTTGCTCTTATTAAAATCTTTAATTCACTCTGTACATTATCAATATTTGTTTGCAGATCATTGTATTCTGCCTGTAAAGTGTATAATTGCGATTTTATTCTCAGCGCATCTTTAGGAGCCATAAAACCTTTTTGAACCTGGGCTTCAAAAGCGGGTACCATTTTTTGAAGAGAAGAGATTTCAGTCTGATATAATTTTGCCGATTGTTCTAAAAAATAGATATTATAAAAATCGTTTCTTAAAACATAGCGCAATGTTCTTACCAGGTCATAAAACCCGTATTCCTGTATAGCGATACCAGATTTTGCCAGCTCAATGGACTTATTTCTTTTTCCTGCAAGCCTTACTAATTGTGATACCTGTATACTCATTTCAGGTTCGAAGAAATGATGTGATACATCGTTATAAAATGCATTGGAATAAGAGAAATCAGGGTTATCATATAATTGGGTGGTAATAACAGTAGCCCTGGCAGAATCAATACTATACTTTTGAGCAATTAATGAAAGGTTTTTGTTGAGAAAAATATCTTCAGCCTGCTTCATAGTCAATTGTAGTGTATCCTGCCTGTTTAATCTAAGCGAATCCTGTGCGTGCAAAAAATAGGTGCATAGGAAGAAAATTGAGGATAAATAAACCTTTCTCATTTAATCTTGTTTAAATAATATATCAATATAAAAACAATGGAAAACAGGCTGTCGAATGACAACCTCTCCATTTTTTTAATGAATGCGTTTGAAAAATTTAAGTAGTAGCTGAAAGCTTTTAAATACTACTATACTTAGGAGGGGGTACGATAATATCGTAAGAGATAGAAGTAATTTTTGAATGAGAATATTCTAAAAATAAATTGGTATCCTTTTGAGAATATTCTTTATGTATTTCTGTAAAAAAGGGTTCAAATGTATATTGAAAACCAGTAACTATATGCAAGTTTTGGCCACTATCATCATCTTCATCATCGGCGTGATGGTCAAGGCCAATTTTTACCATTACAAATTCCACAACGCTGTTAATGTCATCAACCTGGTTTCCATTGGCATCATAAATATCATCCTCCGGCACCTGCGGCAGGAACATGGAAGTGTTCATGTGCGAGATCAATAAAATAAATGCCAGGAGCCTTTTCATTGGGCAGCAAATATATTGCGATATTTAATTCTCGAAATATTAAATGTTTCTTAAAGATTAATTTTTCAATCTTACAAATGCCTCAACGGCCGCATATTTTGTAAGTCCGAGCCTTGCATATAATTCAGCAGTATTGGCGTTTCTTTCTTCGGCGCGTTGCCAAAATTCCCTCTCATCACTTCCCTGGAATGGAACGCTATCTTTTTGCGATTGATGAATAAATATACCGTAACGCTTTTTTCTTACCTGGTCGGGGCTCATAGGCACAGCCATTTCTATTTCATTAATATCCCATTCTTCCCAGGCACCTTTGTACAGCCAGATGCGGCAATCTTCCAGCCACTCACTGCCTGGTTCTTTTTTTATAACCTCCAATGCAGCAAGTACAATATCAAGACAAACCTTATGGGTACCATGAGGATCGGCAAGGTCGCCAGCGCAGAAAACCTGGTGAGGTTTTATTTCACGCATAAGCTTTACTGTTAGCGCTATATCTTCAAGCCCCATGGGATTTTTTTCAATGGTACCTGTTTCATAAAATGGGAGATTCATAAAATGGATCTGGTCATCTTTCAAACCAACATATTTACAGGTAGCTTTCGCTTCGCAGCGGCGTATTAATCCTTTTATTTCCCTTATTTCAGGACTATCAGTTTCTGTTGATTTTTTTTGATTAAGAAAAGAAGTGGCTTTGTCAAAAATATTTTGACTTACGGTATTATCTATATGAAATATTTTTTCGAAACCTACTGCAAAATCAAGATTCCTTGTTACAAATTCATCTGTAACGGCAATGTTACCACTTGTTTGATAGGCTACATGTACTTCATGCCCCTGGTCGTGGAGGCGCATGAAGGTGCCGCCCATACTGATAATATCGTCATCCGGGTGAGGAGAAAAAATTAAAACTCTTTTAGGAAACGGAGTGCTTCGTTCCGGATGATTGGGAATATGGGCATGAGGTTTTCCACCGGGCCAGCCGGTAATACTATCGCGAAGCATATAATAAACTTCAAGATTTATTTCATAAGAATCTCCTTTTTCTACCAACAAATCACTTAGGCCGGATTCATTATAATCATGATTAGTGAGGCTGAGCACAGGTTTGTTAAGCTGCAATGCCATATCGATTACTGCGCTTTTAATAATTTGTGGCGTCCATTCACACTCACCGGTTAGCCATGGCGATTTAAATCTTGTCAATTCCGATGCAGCAAATTCATCCAATACAAAAGTGCAATTATCATGATTTTGTAATAGCGATGCGGGAATTTCTTCCGTGGGTTTCCCTTCTACCGCTTTTTTAATTACAGGAGCTTTTGTTTTTCCCCAGGCCATTAAAATAATACGATGAGCCTGCATAATGGTGCTTATTCCCATGGTAATTGCCATTCGGGGTACTTCAGAAATATTTGCAAATTCATGCGAATTGGCGATGCGTGTAGAATTATCTAAAGTAATTAACCTTGTTTTTGAATATACCGGGGAGCCGGGTTCATTAAATCCTATATGCCCGTTATTACCTATTCCTAAAACCTGGATATCAATGCCGCCGGCATCTTCTATTTGCTTTTCATAAGCAGCGCAATGCTCTTTAATTTTTTCTTTAGGAATTATTCCATTGGGTAAAAAATAATTCTTAGGATCAATATCTGTTTGCTCAAACAAATATTTGCGCATAAAGTAATGATAGCTGTTTAGCGCATCTGCTTCCATGGGATAATATTGATCAAGATTAAAGGTGATTACATTTTTAAAACTTAATCCTTCCTCCCTGTGCATACGTACCAGCTCAGCATACAACGATTTTGGTGTAGAGCCAGTTGCAAGGCCGATGACCGCTTTTTTACCCTCAGAATTTTTTTCGATGATCAGGTCGGCAATTATTTTTGCTACATATTGTGAACCGTCTTTTGGGGTTTTGAAAATTTTTACCGGAAATTTTTCTAAAGAATCAATCATACCTTTTTTTATTTATAATTAGCATTTATGAATTAAAATCAATGAATTTGAGATGAAAATTATGTATAATAACAGAATCAACGAATATGATTTGCGAAGATAAGTTGAATAGCAGTTATTTTTTTCATCACTTTTATAGATTAATATACAAGATTACGTATTGGCCTGTAATTTTCTGAAATGGGTTCATTCCCCATAAAATTATTTTTTATTTATTGTAAAAAAAGTCCGGTATTATCAGATGGTTTGATAATTACATAGGTATCATGTTATTTCTAATTTGTAATATCTGTCTACAGATTTTTAATTCCTATTGCGCCTTGCTGTAATTAGCACCCCATAGTTCATATCTTTTGTATATATCTGGTAATTTATCAGAAAATTCTTTCCAGTTACGGTTCTCTTTTGGTGACCACAGTACTTCGCTTAAAGCGCTCATTCTCGGGAAAATCATGTACTCAACTTTGCTGACATTTCCCATGTATTCGGTCCATACATTCCCCTGTGCACCTAAAACATATTTTGCTTCTTCTCCGGTCAATTCTTTTGGAACGGGTTCATAATTATATACTTTTTCCAACGGAAGATAACCACCAATGGTAACACTGTCTTCGTTTTTGGTTTGAGAATGATCGAAATAAACATAAGTACCGGGTGTCATTATCACATCATGTTTTTGTTGAGCGGCAGCAATGCCACCTTCCTCTCCTCTCCAACTCATAACGGTTGCATTTGGTGCAAGGCCACCTTCAAGTATTTCATCCCAACCAATAATACTTCTTCCTTTGCTGTTCAGGTATTTTTCAATGCGCTGTATAAAATAACTTTGGAGGCCATGCTCATCTTTTAAATTTTTATCCTTAATTAATTTTTGGCAAAAGGCGGAACGTTTCCATGCCGTCTTCGGACATTCATCTCCACCAATATGTATGTATTTTGAAGGAAATAATTTCATTACTTCATCCAGCACATTTTCAAGAAATTTAAAAGTATATTCTGAAGGGCAATACACATCTTCAAATACGCCCCATGTTTGCTGAACCTGTTTTCCATTGCGGCTTCCGGCCCATGGAGTTTTGTCAGATATCTTTGTAGATTCATCAGGGAAGCAGCTTAATTGGGGATAGGCTGCTATGGC
>DATCMY010000300.1:0-22395 GCA_036565505.1 Hanamia sp. | reverse complement strand
CTGCCGGGATTGGCATTGTAGGCATCTAAAATAATTGAATTGGTATTTTGTTTTATCAATTGTGATCTGCTGTTTGATGGATTATAATTTTCAATGGCATTCTTAATTTTTTTATCATCCACTTTAAAATATTTACCAATACAAACGGCCGCCAAAACATTTGGCAAATTATAGTTGCCAACCAAATTGGTTGAAATATTAAATGATTCCGGGTCATCGATATTTACTTCAAGAAAAGGATCATTCTTAATTATATGACCGCAAACATTTTCTGCATTACTGCCATAATAAATTACATTCTTTAATTTCTTACTTAGCTCCCAAACTGCATTATCATCTGTATTTACAAAGGCAATTCCATCATTTATATTCAAATATTCAAAAAGCTCACCTTTTCCTTTTTTTACATTTTCTACACTTCCAAAGCCTTCTAAATGTGCCTTGCCAATATTGGTGATAAGTCCGTGAGTTGGTTGCGCATATTCACAGTAGCCCGAAATTTCTTTAAGATGGTTTGCCCCCATTTCAATAACCGCCATTTGTGCATCGGGTTCTATTTTTAAAATGGTTAACGGAATGCCGATATGATTATTCAAATTTCCTTTGGTTGTATAGGTAATATAAGATGAAGACAAAACTTCGTGTACCAATTCTTTTGTTGTCGTTTTTCCATTGCTGCCGGTAATGGCTATAAAAGGAATGTTGAATTGTTCGCGATGAAATTTCGCTAATTGTTGCAGTGTTTGCAATACGTCCTTTACCTGTATAATCCTTTCGTCTGAAAAGGGGAGTGGTTCATCTGAAAATACATAAGCAGCACCTGTTTCAAGCGCCTGTTTGGCGAAATTATTGCCATTGAAATTAGGGCCTTTTAATGCGAAAAACAGATCATCTTTTTGCAATTTTCTTGAGTCCGTTTGTACTGATGGGAATTGCTTATAAATTTTATAAATGTCGTCAATGTTCATTTAGCAAATTTATGTTTTAGGAATTAGAAAAACAGATCTTCAAAATCCTGATCATCCTTCAACCTTTGTTCTTCAAATTGTAAACGGCATCATTATTTTGCAGATAGGCTTATTATTGGGCGCTACACTATTATAAATCAGGTAAGCCATATTGGTAATATTGCCAAAAATAAAGATGGGTCAATTCAATTAACTTCAGGAATAGCTGCAGGGCTGCTCCATGTACCTGCAGGATTCTCGGCAGTAATTACAAAGTTCCATTTTATCAACCAATGTACACACGAAGTAAAACGTCCCTTTAAGATACCTAATATCGGGTGCGAATAATCCTCTTGAAACTCCTGCACCTCACAGGTTTACTTGTTTGGTACTGTTGAGTGCAAAACCTATTTGCTTCCAGTTTGCTTCCAGTTGGTAAGATCTTTACTGTGGAAAATGGGCACACGGGAAAATAAACGAAACTTGAATTAATGCGATAAAAATTCCCAATAAAATAACAATAATGCTTTTCATAATTTTTTCTTTTAAAAATTCACCACTTCCCAAAAGGCTTTTTTAGGTTTTAAATTGGTATCAAAAAGTAAAGGATAGTTTTTTCTTCCACGTACCGGATAATTATCCAGCCAGGTATATTTATCAGAAATATTCCAGAAAGTAACACCGGTGATATCTTTTTTATGCTCGCGCAAAACGTCAAAGATCATTTTGTATTCATCGCTTTGTTTTTGTTCCAACTCCGGAGTAAATTTATCTTCATCCGCAGCGGTTTTTGCTCTCGTGTTCTTTTCCCATTTATACAGGGAAATGTCCAACTCGGTAATTTGAATTTTTAATTCGAGTGAAGCAAATTTATTGATGGCATATTCCAACTGATCTTTGGAAGGTCCAAAAATGGACCAGTGGCCTTGCATACCGACTGCATCAACCGGCACTCCTTTTTCTTTTAATTGTTTTAATAACCGATAAACGCGATCAATCTTTTCTTTATGATCGAGGTTGTAATCGTTGTAAAATAAAACAGCGTTCGGGTCGGCAGCATGCGCATATTCAAAGGCCTTGATGATATAGTCTTCGCCGCATATTTGGTAGAACAAAGAATTGCGCAGAAAATTATTGGGATTATCATCAATCGCTTCATTCACTACATCCCATGCATAAATTTTTCCTCTGTAACGGCTGACCACGACGGTGACATGGTCTTTTAATCTTTGCAGCAACACATCTTTTGAAACTAATTTTCCTGAAGAATCTGTAAAAAACCATGACGGCGCCTGCTCGTGCCAGCAGAGGTTATGGCCTCTTACTTTTAAATGATGGCGTTGTGCAAAAGCAACAATCGAATCAGCATTTTTCCAGTTATAATAATTCTCCTTTGGATGTATGGGCCCCATTTTCATGTCATTTTCCGGGGTAAGGCTGTTGAATTGCTGAAGGATCAGCTTTTTCTCTTCAGGATCTTTTAAAGACTTTGCAGAAACTGCCACGCCAATAGGGAAGTAATTTTTGTAGTAATCTTTTAAGCCTTTGCTATTTTCGGTTTGTTGCAACTGGCGAGTATGACTGCACTGCACAAGAGCTAATGAAATAATTACAAGGCATGGTAGAATTAATTTTTTATTCATGGTTTAAAAATTTTCATTTAATGTTAGTCTACTCACTTCCGGTTCTGAACCAGTCAAAATCAACATACCCACCGGTTTCTTTGGTTGCATAATTAAACAGGCAGAATTTATTACCTGTAAATATTTTCAAACTGAACTGCATGTTTAATTCATCACCGATCGGTTTGAATGTTTTATTATCAGTGCTATATTCAAAAGTTGCTTTTCCGGATGCATTGGAAGCAATAGTTTTCAGAAATATGGTTGAATTATTTATGGCAACAGAATCAATGGTTTTACCATTGTTTACCATTAAAATATATTTCTTGTTTTTTTGTTGTTTTACTGCAACGTATGCATAAGGGTCTTGGAAAACAGCGAGCCCTGCAATGTCGCCATCTTTCATTTGGCGAATATCTATTTTAGTTGTTACGACTGTTGGAACCGTTTGGTTGCGTTTGGCAAATGGCCTTTGAGTTAGCGTGTTGCGAGCCATCCTAAAATCTGACGTTACCGTAACTGTCATCAATCTTAAATAACCACGTCTTTTTGTAAGCGTCCATTTTGTTGAATCCGGATTATGATTCCATCCCCATTGCATGCCTAATTTGGTTGCATTGAATTCATCCGACGTGGGGAAATTTTTGATAGGATAAGTTTTGCCAACGTTTGGTTTTTTATATGTTGTGACAGCTTTGCCATTTACGCCAATCATTGGCCAGCCATCTTTCCATGTTACAGGTTGAAGCGATGGAAATCTCCCAAATGGCCCACTGTCAACAAATAATATCGTCCACCATTCGCCGGTTTGTGTTTGAATTAATGCTCCCTGGTGTATTCCGTAGTTGATACCCTTTGTGGTATCGTACATAAGCAGCTTTTCTTCATAAGGTCCGTAAATATTCTTTGAACGAAGTGCTACCTGCATACCATCTCTTCCGCCATAAGTTGAATACAAATAATAGTAACCGTTGATTTTATATACATGCGTTCCTTCGAGGCCTTTGCGGATATCACCCGTAAACACCAATGAATCAGGACCAACTGCAACAAGACTATCATTTACTTCAGTAATAGAAATCTTGTTGTAACCTTGTGCCACATAAGCTTTTCCCCGTCCGACAGGGTCATCCGGGCGGGCATCATCATCAAAAAACAACCCCGGGTCATAAAATCCTTTTGGTAAATGCGTGATATGCCACGGGCCTTCCGCTTTATCTGCAGTACACATGAATCCTCCTTCGTTAAGCGTAATGAATAACAAATAAAATTTGCCGTTATGATATTTCAAACTGGTTGCCCATTGTCCATGCCCGTAACGGTTGCAACTATCAAGATCGTAACACTTGCTAAAATCAAATCGGGGAACGGCATTGCTGCAATATTCCCAGTTCACAAGATCATGTGATTTTAAAATCGGAACACCGGGAAAAACAAACATGGTAGTATTGACCATATAATACGTATCACCAACACGAATCACATCCGGGTCGGGAAAATCAGCAGAAATGAGAGGATTGGTATAGGTGCCGTTTCCGTTATCGCTGTGTACATTTTGTGCATGGGATAATTTCGACACAACCAAACAAAGTGTTAGAAACAAGGTAATCAGCTTTAATTTTTTTTTGATCAACATCTTTTATGATTTATATTTTTTCATCGTATCAACAAAAAAAATTACCTGGTTTGAATTTGCACAACGGTTACCGAATACGGCGGAAAGCTTTGACTAAAATTTTTCCTGACTCCTTTTACCGTTGATGTTACCGGAACGATTTTTTTCGGATCATTAATAGTGTTTGTATCTGTTGGTTTATCACTTTTTAGAGTAACCACAGTCGCTTCAGGTAAAACATTTTCAGCACCATCAAGATTAATTTTTATGGTTTGCTTTTTACCGATTGTATTCACCACTTTCAGGTAAATGGTTCCTGTTGTATCATCCATTGTAGCAGAATAAAAAAGTGTAGGAACTGTTTTGACCTTTATTCCATTTGCACTGTCTTTTTTTGTAAGCGGCATGTTTTGAACAGGGACATTTTTGAATGTTGCAGGAACGATCTTGTTACCCAAATAATGACTAAAAACTTTTTGTACATAGTAAGATGGGGAGCCATAACTGTTCAATGCATCATAGCCAATAAGATCAGAATCCCATTGCCATGCTTTTGGCGCAGTTGCAGAGGCCTTATTAACATTCACGAAAAGTGGTGCATAGCAAGACATGATAACAAGATCTGAATTGCGTTCCATTCCTGTCATCCATGCGGCATCGCCAAGTGCTGCATTCATATTCGTTGTTGGCGCACCTTCACGTGTTGCCCATTCACCCACAAATATTTTAGGCCCGTTGCGATCATAGGTATCATACTGCGAAGCATTCTTCCACATATCCCACGAGTTTCGGTAATAATGTTCATCAACAATATCGGGAGTTTTGCCCGATGTAACTTTCATGGAAGGATATTGCGTGCCAGGAATGGTAGAAATGCACTCCAATTGAGGGTATTTTGCTTCAATTGCATTTCTGAACTGCGTAAACCTTCCACTGTAGCTGTTCGATCTGTCGAACCAATCTTCATTACCGATTTCAACATATCGGAGTTTGAATGGCGCCGGATGCCCGTCAGCAGCCCTTTTGGCGCCCCAATAGGTTGTTGTATCGCCGGTCACATATTCAATTTCATCCAGCGCATCATCTACATAAGGTTGTAATAACGGGCCTGCATCAATATGATCGCCCTGCAAAGAATAACCGGCATACACAGCGAGCACGGGTTGCGCATACATATCTTCTGTCCATTCTAAAAATTCAAGCAAGCCCATTCCATCCGAAGGGCGATAACCCCATGAACCTCTATGCCCGGGCCTGCCTTCCAAAGGCCCAAGTGTTGACTTCCACGGAAACGCATCAGTGATCAAAGGGCCCTCCAAAAAATTGCCACCGGGAAAACGAAGGAACTTTGGTTTCATATCAACCAGCATCTGCATCAGGTCTGGCCTGTTGCCATTGCTGCGGTTATTGTAGGTTGGCGGGAAAAGCGAAACAAGATTGAAGTAATACAATCCTTTGCGATCAGTTGAGATTACAAAACGTGCATCTTTCGTTGGCTTCACATCTGCAGCAGTTGTTAATGTTAATTCATACTTCTTCCAGTAAATACTTTTTTCAAGATTAATAGTGCCTGTAGCATACACCGTTTTACCATCATTGCTTTCGATAGAAACTGTTATCGGGCCTGGTGTATTGTTTTCAATATCCGGCAGCGGTGGCGTTGTGGGTTTAGGTTCCCACGGCCAGCGAAAAGGCTCTTTTCGGGCGGTACCTTTGATATAAAACGATGCCCTGTAAGTGGTCGATGGTCTTACAGGAATCCCCCAAAAACCTTCGTTTGCTATACCCACTCTTCCCGAAACTTTTTCAACCGTAAGCCTGAGGCAGGTTGAAAGTGCACCGTTGATCGCCTGTCCACGTTCGTCATACGGAATATGATTTTCATCTGCGGCAATAAGATGAATAGATGCGTTGTCAGCCGCATTATCTTTAACAAGATTCCATCCTTCGGATTTGGTTTTGCTGTCTTTAAATATCCTGTTGCGTATCAGTTCTCCATACAAACCGCCATCATAAGAGTGATTGATTTCTTCTGTCATCAATCCATATAATGTCGGGCTTACCGCTGCTTTCGGCTGATTTACCTGTAAGGTAAGAGATGGCGTTTGTGAATATGAGTTCGTAAACACAAAGCAATTCGTTGCAATCAGGAAAAAAAGATTTCTCAGTTTCATGGTATTTGTTTCTTAAATTTTTATTGATTAAACTTTTACAATTGATATCAATTATTTTTTATCAAACGCACATAATAAACACCACCTGCAGTATTGCCTGCCAATGCCTGGAACTTTACACGTATATTATTTTTCCCCTGTAACATTGATCCAGGTATCGGGTAGGTAACATCAAAAAACTTTGATTGGTTCCATCTTCCGGTGTTATCTTCTGTAATTAATTTTTGATCATCTATATAAATATCAAATTTCCTGTTGCCCCATTCTGCCCCCCAGTAGCGAACCACCAGGCTTAAATTTGTTTCTTTGTATGTTGCAAGGTTATAGCTAAAATAACCGCCGTCGGAAGCATCGCGATAAAAATGGTCATTGGCATTGCCCGAGTGGGATTTGTCGCTCTGTATTTGATGATCTTCTTCTGGTTGTTGTTCTCCGGGAGCAACGTAATCCACCGTAAGTTTATCAAGTTCGAGCCTTTCTTTTTCATCTTTTGCAATCGAATCGAGATAGGCTTTGTATCCTTTGTTTGTCAGCGTCATCCAATACATCATATACCGTGCATCGTATATCTGGTAAAATGGCTGTAG
This sequence comes from Hanamia sp., assembly GCA_036565505.1. Taxonomy (GTDB): domain Bacteria; phylum Bacteroidota; class Bacteroidia; order Chitinophagales; family Chitinophagaceae; genus Ginsengibacter. The sequence goes on along the minus strand of DATCMY010000300.1, from coordinate 15,450 downwards.
TACCAACTTCTCAGGATTGATCATCTTTACATGGTGAAATGTAAAATGCAATGGCTCATTCTTAACCGGCGAAAGATCGTTATCGATATTTTGTATTGTATCCTCAATAAGGATCGGCGCTTTATCCAACGGCAGTTTTTTTCCACCCGGAATCTGTCCCCAACGACTATCATCTGCTATCAAACCTTTCAGATCCTGTGTACCGGTTTCTGCACCTAATAAAATAGGGCCATGCATGATTGCTATGTAGGTTGGAACGTTGGGTAAATGTTCTATATGATTGTGCATGGGCAACTGCAATTCAACCACATCACCCTTTTTCCAGTGCCGTTTTATGGCTATGTAAGAAGAAGAATGTGCATTAAAAGAAACCGGTTTACCATTCACCCATATTTTCATTGCACCATCCGAAACCCAGTAAGGATAACGGATCAGCAAACTAAACTCAGCGGAACCATTGGTGACAAGTAATTTTGTTTTTTCTTCATAAGGAAATTTGGTTTCCTGCTTTAGTGAAATTCCTTTATCTCTCCAATTCAATTCAGAAGCAACGAAGAGATTCAGATACAGCGAATCGTGTGAATGGGTATAAATAAGTTCGTCGTATTTGCCATGATTTTCCATGCCGGTGCCAACACAACACCACATGGCTTCGTTAGGCGCTGAATACACACGGTAACTTCTTGGCCGTACCGGCGTGAAATAAACATAACCGCCCGTTTCGGGATTGTGAGTTGACAGTATGTGATTGTACATCGTGCGTTCATAATAATCCATATACTTTGCCAAAGGATGTCTTCTGAAAAGATCTTCCGTAAGCTTTAGCATGTTATAGGAATTGCAGGATTCAGGGCCTTCCACGTCATTAATAAAATCCATAGAGGCATAACTGCCGGGAAAAAATTCTCTCCTGCTGTTACCTCCAAATGCCAAACTTCGGTTAGCCGTTACCGTTTGCCAGAAAAAATTTCCTGCCTTTGTGTATTTCGGATCATGCGAGAGTTCTCCTATTCTTGCAAAGCCTATAGCTTTAGGTATTTGTGTGTTGGCATGTTTGTTATCAAGATTGTCGATGCCTTGTGACATAGGATCGAGCAACATCCTGTGTGAAAATCTTTTTGCAGCAACCAGGTATTTGTTATTGCCCGTAACCTGGTAAGCGTCGGCTAATACTTCATTCATTCCGCCTTGCTCTGTGTTAAGCATGGATTGCATTTGCTCATCTGATAAACCGGAAGTAATATTAACAGCCCAATCACAAAATTTTAAAAAAATATTTTTCGCTTCTTCATTACCGGTATATAACCAGGCATCCCTGAGACCGGCAAACATTTTATGTATATTGTACCATGGCACCCACGCTGCATGAAATGCTTTGAAATCGCCATTTTTAAATGTTGACCATATGGCGGCACTATTAGGAACGCCGCCCACATAACCAACACCCCAGTCCGGATGATTTTTTGTATTGGCTTCCTGGCATTTCTTAAGCTCTGAAATCATGTAAAGCATTCTTTTTTTGCACTCAGGATTGTTCGTGGCAGCAGTGTTTATTGACAGCGCCGAAAGGTAGTGCCCGGCAATATGTCCATCAAGTCCTGCCCAGTTTGAATAACTTGAATCTTTAGGTGTTAACCCGGCTTCCTTTCTGTATGGAGCCAATAAGCGGTCAACCTTATATTCCAATAAAGTGTGAATATTAAGATCACGGGCATGCTTAAAAGGACTGTCTGATAATTTTACGTCACCCAGGGGAAATTCATTGTGATAAAGCCTTTCCTGTGCATGCACATTAGTACAAAACAGGAGGCTTTGAATTATAGCAGTGATTATAATTTTTTTTAGGTTCATTGTGAATTGCTAGGTAATTAAGACAACTTTCATATTATAAACTTGCATGTGGATTTTATTTCTGCGATGAGACTGGCTTATACACATATTTTGAAAATGTGGAAGTATCAACCGGTTTAAAGATCAATTGTGAAAACATATACAATCCATTCTTCCAAACTTTAAATTCATGTACGCCTGGTTCTATGTAATAAATATGTGGAACATCATGAGCAACTAAATAATCGTGCGTTCTTCTACTAAATGTGATCAGCCGGTCACTATCACCACAGGAAATCCAAAGCAACTTCAACATCTTTTTCGCTTTTTCGGGATCGGGAACTAGTTCTTCCGGTGTTTTGGTGTTGGGAGCAGCAGAGAAAGCTCCGATCCAGGCAGACTTATCTAAGTTGCCCAGGCCGAAATTCAGCGATTGTCCGCCACCCATCGAGAGCCCGGCAATAGCACGATGCTCACGATCGGTATAAACCGGATAATGACTTTCGATATATGGAATGAGATCATTCAGAAGATCTTTTTCAAAAGTGGCAAAGGCATGCACTTTGGCACTGTCAAAAATATTTTTGCCGGGGCTATCGTCTTTCATTGCTCTCCCATTTGGCAGCACTACAATCATTGGTTCAACTTTTTTCTCAGCATAAAGATTATCCAGGATTATCTGAGGGTGTCCGTTATTTAGCCACTCAAACTCATCGCCGCCAATACCGTGCAAAAGGTATAGCACAGGATATTTTTTGTCTTTTGAATAACCGGGTGGTGTATAGATCAGCGCTCTTCGCTTAACTCCTACTGTTTTAGAATCATAATAGAAAGTGTCAACTTTTCCATGCGGAATATCCGGCCTGAAGGAATCGAATCCTGGCGGCGCGTAATGCACTATGTTTTGAGAAAAAGCGGGACGGCTGAATAACAGAAGCCCGGCGATAAAGGTTATGTATCTCATATCATATCTTTTTATTTACGTGAACTAATTTTTATTCTTTTTAATATTAATGTTGATGCGGTTTTATCAATTGGTATTTGCCACTTAAATGCATCAAACTAAAAAGGTACAACAATCCGTCATAATAGGGATCAAAATATCCATCGCTGTATGGTTGCAGTTTGGCATTCCAAAGGGCATGCACAAAATCAAAATTGTCTTTACGGATCATTTCCGTTGTGGCAGCTGTAGCTAATAAACCCAGTGAATGCCTCAGTTTTTGAAAGCCTCCGGCGGGAAGAATCCATTCCGGCTTTGACCCATCAAGATTAAACTGATCATCGAATGAATTGATACCTTTTGATTTAAAAAAATGTTGAATGCGTTCTGCATAATTTTGCTGCCACTTCCTGTCGTTGCCAAACCAGTTATAATCCATGGCAATATTCATCGGCACTCTCCATGAATCGTAACGGAAAGCCGGTTTCATTTTTCCTCGCGCAAACGGTTTGCCATCAAAGCTTGTTTGATCTGCATTGAGACCGGTTGGTGAGCTGCAGGCCCTGTGTAAAAAAGCGCGGGCGGTATCGGCGCAATCCCTATAGAATTGTTCATGGCCATCTTTTGCATACAAAGCCCAAACTTCAAAAAAGGCAGGCAGTTGATAAGAAGGATCTGTAAAATTATAATTGTTGCCCTCAGGTGTAAAAGTGATTTGCTTATGCTGAATGTTGATGATGCTATAAATTCCATCTGTTCCATCTTTGCTCCACATGGCGTCCAATATTCTTCGTGCTTCATGATAATAATCGATACCGGTATTATCACCCCAACGGTTAGACGCAAATAAAAGGCTGGTAATAAAATACAATTCTCCATCTGAGGCGGTGCCTTCAGAATTTTTCTTCATGGTTTTGGGGTTGATGCTCCATGCAAAGTAGCCTGCCCGCGGCCCATCCTGGTGTTGTAAATATTTTTTAGACCATTTCCAGATGCGATCAAAAATCTCTTTCTTATTTAATTGCACCGCTATCATCATTCCATAAGAAAGACCTTCTGTTCTTGCATCATGATTTTTAAGGTCAGAAACATAGGCCATAGAATCGCCTACTTCAAAATAAACTTTGTTGGGACCTTCAAAAATATCATGATATGCTTGAGCTACTTTTTGATCAATCGCCTGCTGGCTATACCCGGCTTCTTTAAAAAAATTTTGGTAAACACCGGAATAGAAAGCGGCTTTATTTGTTGATTTACTGGCTTTTTTATTTTGGGCAACGATAAAGTTGGTTGCCAAAACGGTGATCAATACAAGCAATACTATTTTTTTCATGTTCACATCATTTTACATGGTTTCCCGAAAGTAGCGTTAATCATTTTTGTGTTTGAATTCATTGGCTATAATATTATCCAGGCTATGGATCGGCCGTTCAAGGTCATAGGGGATAGGTCTTTTACTAAACTGTTGAAAATACAGCTGGCATGCGTCTTTCCATAAAATAGCATTTGCACACTCTTCACGCAGTTTACGCTGCACTTCCATAAAGCGGGTGCTGTCAACAAAGGGCCCGGCTTTATCCCAAATCTTTTGAAAATCACGCACCTGGTTCACTCCTTTTTCATAATGACGACACAACGCATCCCATAGTGTATTACCTTCTTTTCCGCCTTCTTGTCGGACAGGCATTTTGTAATCCCACGGTAAATGATGAAACCACAGCAAATATTTTTCAGGACATGTTTTTAGATTATTGAATTGGGAAGCCAATGGTTCATGATATTGACTCACTGCATCGCTCCCTTTTGTGGTACGATCAAAACCAATTCCGTAAGTACTTGCCTGGTGATAATAAGGAGGTGTCCAGTCAGCCCGAACTCCTTTCGGGTGCCACCACGGTCCGGGGCCGTAATGCCCGTTGGCTGACATGATGTGATGCAAGCCAAGTGGCATCATAAAATTCACGGCTGCTTCACGGCTTTCCAGCATCATTTGTTTTACCGGTGCAAGAAAGTTTTTTGTCCAGTCTGCAGTATAATTTACTTCGCTCAACTTTTGAGAAGGATCATTATAAAAAGTAAGTTTGATCCATTCATCGGCAATTTGTTTGCTTTGCAAAGTGTTGTTCCATGCTAATCTTCCAAATGCATACCAGTTGGCCTGTGCAAACTGGTTACCACACCAATTAGTATCCAACCCAACATTAGAGACGCCTGCAATAGCAGTATATTTTTGCGGATAAATACTACCGTCCGTGCAACGCGCTACAGTACTGCCGGCACCTTGCTGATAAGTATCACTCTTCAAACATTCTTCCCACATGGTTGAAAGAAAAACCACGTAAACTGAATGACCAAGATATTCCTGCGTAACCTGGAACTCCGGCATTACGGAAGTTTTTTTCATGGCTCCAAACAATGGACTGAAAGGCTCTCTTGGCTGAAAATCTACCGGGCCATTCTTAACCTGTATAATAACATTGTCCCTGAATTTTCCATCCAGCGGCATAAATTCGGAGTAAGCCTGTTTTGCCCGGTCATTATCGTTGGCAGTGTACACAAAGGCGCGCCACATAACAATGCCGCCATAAGGTTTTAATGCATCCGCCAGCATGTTCGCACCATCAGCGTGTGTTCGTCCATAATTCTGAGGACCCGGCTGTCCTTCACTGCTTGCTTTCACCAGGAAACCACCAAAATCCTGTATCATGCTATAAATTTCTTTCACTTTGTTTTTCCACCAGGCAATCACTGCCGGATCAAGCGGGTCGGCAGTTTTTAAATCACCAAGTGTTGATGGCGAAGCAAAATTTACGGATAAATAAACTCTTACGCCATAAGGTCGTAATACATTCGCAATTGCTTTTGCACGGGCAAGATAATCGGCATTTAATATTAAAGGAGAAGCATTCACGTTATCAAGTACCGAGCCGTTTATTCCTATAGACGCATTGGCACGTGCATATTGTTGCCACAAGGTTTTATCGTGATCTGTAACTGTGAATGGATCATCCTTTCGCCAGAAAATGGAGTGACCTGCATAACCACGTTCTATCGTTCCATTCAAATTATCCCAATGATCCAAAATGCGACGTTCATAAGAAGGATTAAAAACTTCATTATTTATTGGTTCACTGGTTTGTTGCCGGCGTAACAATTCATACACGCCATATAAAATGCCGATATCCGTATTTGCCTGAATTGAATTTTTACCAAGCCTGAAACCATCATCTTTTAATGCTTTATCTTTTTTAATGATTAAAGTAATGGAAGTTTTCGGCTTGCCCTGCCAGCCATCTTGTAATTCCTGCCGCGCGATCGATAGTGTAGGAGAACTTTCAGAACATATAACGGTTACGGGTAGTGCCTGTTTATCGCGAAGCCAAAGCTGGTGTCCATTTTGTGCATAAACATTGAAAATGGTAAGAAGCAAAAAAATGTTTATGACAATGGTCCTTGTTAATTTATTGTTCATTAATTCTAAATTTTATTTGTGTAAATGAATGGCTTATTCTAATTTCTATTCACTGCGTTTACGTCTTTTTATTTTTTATGAATACTGGTTAAAAATCAAAATGAAACTATTCAAATCTTATCCAGTCAATCTCAACTTTTGAATTATCCTTAAGTCTTACAAACAGATTATGAATTCCCGGATCAAACTTTACTACCGCTGTTTTAATATCATTCCAATTGTTACTCTTAGGAATTTTCACTTGCGCTACAATTGGCCCCTTCATACTGTTTACACGTATTTGTAAAGTGCCCCCTGTTTCTGATAAAGCTCTTACAGTAATATTTTTTAATGGCTTCTTTCCGAAATCAACACTGTTGTATTGTATCCATGCATTTGGTTGATTAAAAACAGTTTTCCATCCCTGGAATTTATTAGCAGTATCAATAAAATCGATAGAAATGCCCTCGTTGCTTTTATCGCTGTAGCGGTCTATCTGTATTTTTCTGGAAGCGTTTGTCAAACCAACTCCGCGGAATGTCGGTATTACTTTTTTAATAGTGCCATCTGTGTTGAAAAATAAACTATCAATCCTGATTGACCGGGCTTTGTCAAAATTGGGAGAGAAATCATTATGATGATAAAACAGGTACCACTGATTTTTGAACTCAATAATTGATTGGTGATTGGTCCAGCATTCAGGAGATGCATCCATAATTACTCCCGTAACTTTAAATGGCCCCAAAGGATTATTGCTGATCGCATATTCCAGTCTTTCAGTTTTGTTCTCTACATGCGGATAAGTCAAATAATAAATTCCATTTCGTTCGAACAGATAAGGGCCTTCCTTCAATCCTTTCGTCGGAAGGTCTCCAAGTATTTTTGGCGCAGAGGCCAACTCCAGCATATTTTCTTTCAGCTTTGCTCCGTAAATGTTTCCCTGCGCCCAGTACAGGTAAGCCTGTCCATCTTTATCAATAAATACATTGGGGTCAATGCCATGAACATTTTTAATTGGCGTTGGTTGTAACTTAAATGGACCATAAGGTTTATCTGAGACGGCCACACCGACTGCGAACCCCTTTCCATAGCTAGTATCTTTAACCGCATCAGGAAAATAAAAATAATATTTCCCGTTTCTGAAGATACAATCCGGGGCCCACATACTGTATCCCATCGGATTTCCCCAGGGTACTTTATCCTGGCTTACAATTACGCCATAATCTTTCCAGTCGGTAAGATTTGGCGATGAAAATACGTGATAATCTTCCATGCAAAACCAGCCCACACGCCCATGTCCCTTCGTTGCAAGAATATCATGCGAAGGATATATATACACCTTGTCTCCAAAGACTCTCGCAGAGGGATCAGCAGAGAATTGATTAGTAATAAACGGGTTTTGAGCTTTCGCAATATTGGTGAAAGCAAATGCAAGGACGATTACGATGAAACAGGATTTGTATTTTTTCATTTTGAATTTATTTTACTGAGCTGGTTTTTTTTCATAATGTAAAAACTTACTTGCCCAGGGAATAAAATATTTCAAATTGGGTGCGTCGGTATGCCCTCCATCATGTTGCCTCCAGGCAAGTTGCCCCTCTAATAAGCCCGTATTAACAGGTGGCATTTTTTCCTTCATATAATCGTTGGAGACTCCAAGATCTTTCGCTCCCAGTAATTTGAATGCAACTCCGGCCGCAACGGTAGCCATATAGCTTCCTTCATGATCGAGCCAGTGCGCATCGCCTTTTTCGGGTATGCCATAACTGATAAACGTTAGTCTGGGTGCGCAAAGAGCTATCAATTCATGAGAATCTACAGGCAGGTTGCAACCGGTTTTGCTGCCAAAGGATGATTCTGATGCACCATATTTCATGAAGTTTCCGGCCATCCAGTAATATTCTCCACCGGTAAGACTTTCAACGGCTTCTCCAAAATTGCGGCGGAGAAGCGTGGTACCACCTTTACCGGAGGAACCGATCAATCCTACTGCAAACCGTGGCTCAAAGGCAAGTGTTACCAAAGCAGCTTTACCATAACGTGATACACCTTCTATTCCCACTTTTTTTGCATCGACTAAGGAATCCGTTTCTAAATAATCTAATCCGCGGGCTGCACCCCATGCCCATGCACGCAATGCTCCCCAGTCCTCTGGTTTACGCGGTTGTCCTTTATTTACTAACCCAATAATCCCTCTTGTAATACCTGCGCCATTATCGGCCTGTATGCTGTTTGGGTCAATAGTGGCATAGCCCCAGCCGGCTGCCAATAATTGTTCTGTAGGCGGAGGATCACCGGCTGATGGCAGTGCAAGGAAATTGAAACCGGGCAGTCTTGTAACGGGTGAGTAAGCAGGATATTTGTCGAATATATCTTTTACCGCTGGATTGGTTTTTATCATCATCTCCTTAAAAGTTTCATTTAACTTTTCCATGTCATCGGCAGATGGTTGAGCAGGTGCAGGAAATGAAGGTGAGCCAAACATCATCAATACAGGAACCGGCCCTTTTACATTCGCCGGAATGACCAGCATCATTTTGATATCTACATTGATCAGGGGATAATCACTGTTATCTAAATGACCAATTATTTGTTTTGCGACAACTGGTATAAAGCCTGGAAAAATAAATTCGTGATCAATTACTTTTACTGTCCATGTTACCTTAGGTATATATTTTGGAACCCGTCCATAAACTTCCTTTTCCAGTTCCTCTGCAATTTCGGGGCGGCGTTGCTTCCACCATAAAACTGCTGTGGTAACTTTCTTCCCATTGTTAGTGGTAAGAATATCCGGTAATTGTGGGCAGGGATTAGCTAATGATTCATTGTAATTAGCATGATTAGGGGCGGACGGATTGCCACTAGGCCCTGGTCTTAATTTTTTTATTCCCAGTTGCTGCATCATGTTATCATGGTCCTGCTGTGCTGTAAAGGTTACAAGCGGCGGATACTTATGGCTACCTATTTTTGAATCCTGCGCCATCACCAAATTGGTAAGGCTTGCAGTAAGTAAGAAAAAAATAAACTTCTTCATCAGATTTAATTTGTTTGGTTAGTTGTAAATAATTGATTTACTATAACTGGAATAAGCAATCTTCACCTGCGTTTATTTATACTGATATAATTGGACCTTTTGAATATTCCAGTCACCCTCAGGAATCCGTATATGCCTTCCCTGGTGATCCTGGTCTCCATTCATTCGCCTGCCAGAAACCCATTTCCCATTTACATATTTTCCTTCCACTGCATTTAAAATTCCAGCTGAAATTTTGTTAGAACCATTCACAGAAAATGTAACAACTACACCTGTTCCCGCGATGATGAATTTATTTTCTCCTTTCTGTATAATAATAGCGCCTGAACTTGGCCAGTCAGGTTTTGAAGCCTCAGTAGACCAGCCTAGTGTGTAATCATGCGATATTGTTAATTTATAATTACCTAAGATTATTTCTTGTCTTTGTGTTTGCGAATCAAGTAATACACCTTCCATTTTTCCGGTGCCACTATACTTTAATATTTCAAATGACAATTGTGATAAGATCGAGTAGCTTTTTCCAATAGATTCATTTTTTGGTTGTTCTGTTGATTCAATAGAAAATGGAGAGAAACCAATAGACTGGTAATGGCCTATTGCATAAAAAACTTTTGCAGCATCTGAAGGTTCAAAGCGTATTTCCGGGATAAACAGGGGATTGTTTCTTCTTCTGTAAAGTTCGCAATACTGTTTGAAATAAGGGTTATAAAAATCGGGAGATAATATATCAATAGCAGGAGCTGCGGCCTGCCAGATATCCATCAAATGAGGTAATGGTACTGCACTCGGATATTGGCCTGGCTGAACATTGCGATAGTTCAATGCTGCATTCACATACATGGGCAACGGGTATACTTTTTTTCCTGCTAATGCAACTGCATTTGTATACTTTGCGTAATACCACGCCTGAAATAATTCATTTGTAGCCAGGCTTTTGCCGAAAACTGTTTCCCAATTACCAGCAGTAATAAAATTTGTCTTAGACCAATGTTCCCGCAATTCAGGAACAAGTGAATCTTTTTTTGCAATAAGATAATTCATTAATTCAGGAGGGACTTCGCTTTTAAAAGCTTTATCAGCAGTTGCGGTTCTTTCTCTTGCTTCTGAGAGCATACCAATTTCATTTTCAACCTGAACCATGATGACTGTGTGTGATTTGTCTGTTTCTTTTAGATGCTTCATTAATGCCGTAAAGGCTTTTATATCTGCATCAACATTGTTCTTACTAAATGCAGAAAGTATTTCGAGGCCTTTGCCTGTATGGTCTTGCGCCCGGGGAAAACGTGACTCGTTGGTTTTAATCCATGCGGGGGCATAACAACTCATGCTGTTTTTCCAGGAGCCGAACCATAATAGAATGACTTTTAAATTATTTTTTCGACAGGTATTTATAATACTATCTACTAAAGCAAAATCAAATTTTCCTTCTTCAGGTTCTATCAATTCCCAATATACAGGTGACAAAATCGTATTAAGGTTCATGGCTTTGAACTTATTCCAGGCCGACCGCATGTACTTGGGACTGGAGGTAGTTGAATTACCAAGTTCACCACCCAAAACCAGGAAAGGCTTTCCTTCCACTATCAGTTGTTCAGTAGTGCCTTTTTTCGTTATATACGGAGGCCTATATGTTTGTGACTGTACCGATAAATGAATAATAAGCATGAAAGAGAAAATAATTCCAACTTGTCTTTTCATTAGACCAATTTTAATAGTTAATAATCTGAATGTATAAATCAGAAAATCTGCCATTGAATTCAATAACAAGCACGCCTATTTTTCGGTTCTAAAAGGCGATGCCGGCAAACCTTCTTTATTAAACAAATTGGCTCCCCGTGGATTGTCGGCCCATGCATACCGCACATATTTTGGATCCTGTACTTCTTTATTCCAAACGATTACTTTATCACCGTCAATTTTTGCCTGAGCCCAAACAAATTTTTTATCTGGGCCTGCGATGGCGAACTGATTCAGCTCTTCGCCATCATTTGCTATTAGGCCGCCACCAACATTACTGAAAGTGATAAGGATTTTATCTCCTTCAATTTTTGAGGATTGATAAATGGGCCCCGAATAGACAATATTACTTTCACCATAAGCCACTTTTTCAGCGGCTAACGCAGCACGGTCGCCTACATCTTTTTTATCCTGTGGATGCACATCATTCCATTCACCCAGGTCTATAGTGACAGCCATGCCCGTATTCGGCAAGGATAAAGCTTCTAATTGTGCTTCTCTCAATTGCGCCCACTGGCTTTCTCCGGATATATAGTTTACATCCATAAAACCCGGCAGCTGTACATTAATAAAAGGTACATCTCCCTGGTTCCATTTCTTCCGCCAGTCATCGATCATGGCAGGAAAAAGTTGTTTGTATGCTACCGCATTTCCAGAATTGCTTTCACCCTGGTACCACAAAAAACCTTTTATGGTAAATCCAACAATAGGAGTAATCATCGCATTGTACAACGCGGTTGGTTGGTACTGAAGTGTAATCCCGTTTTTTATGTAACGGTCAGGGTTAAGTGCTTTTCCAACTTTGTATTTCCAATACCCCTTAATATCTAAAGTATCCCCATTTGCCCTGATGAAATAAGGTTTATCTGGAACAAAACCGCCTTTGCCTGAATAATTAATCACCCTGACAACTATAATATTTTTACCGGTTTTAAGTAATCCTGCCGGCAGTTGATATATTCTTTCAGGATATTGATAGGTAGTTCTCCCTGCAGGTGTTCCATTAATATACACCTCATCCGCATCTACAATCCTTCCCAGGAAGAGCGTTGCGGGAACGCTTGTCATGGAAGCCGGTACAGTTATTTCCCTCCTGTACCAAACGGAACCATGCAGGTTTTTAGCACCCTGGTCTTCCCAGTATCCGGGGATGTTAATCGTATGCCATTCTTTGGGAATATAGGAAGGATCGTACCATTTTATTTGGCCATTTAATCCTTTGTCTTCAGAAGAGTGTATTTGGTTGACTTCATTCCAGGCAGCAACTTCCCTGTTAAAACTATTTACATAAGCTGTGTCTTTATTGGTTTGTAAGGATTTTTCAATTCCTGGGAAATCCTTGCAAACAGCTTCACTAAGCCACGCTTCAATAGGCGAGCCTCCTACGCTGGCATTTATAAGCCCTATAGGCACATGATATTTTTCGTACAGGGCTTTGGCAAAAAAATAGGCCACAGCTGAAAAATCTAAGACACTTTTTGGGTCCGCAGCTTTCCAGTATCCGCCCGGCAAATTATTTTGTGGGGTTAGCAAATTTGGTATTTGCGGAACAGCAAATTGCCTGATTTCGGGATAGTTGGCATTTGCGATTTCTGTTCTATATTTTTCCTGGTGCAATTTCATTTGGTGCTCCATATTCGATTGACCGGAGCATAACCATACATCGCCAATCAAAATATTATTGAGGAGAAGATGGTTGTTGCCATCAATCTTCATTGTATATGGCCCCCCTGGTTTCATTGGTGAAAGATTGATCTTCCAATTGCCTTTTGCATCAGCAACTATTTTATACTTCTTATTTAAAAAATCAATTTTTATTTTTTCTCCCGGGGATGCCCATCCCCAGATTTTTACTTTTGTATCTCTCTGCAAAATCATACTGTCTCTTACAAGGCGCGGAAGCCTTATTTCGCCATAAGAAATATTGCAAAATATTATTGTAATGGATATTACAGCATAAAATAATTTACATTTCATTTTAAATAATTTTTGTTTTAGGAAGGCCTAAATAGCCTTGTTCTTCTTCGCCATAATCAAGAACAATTTTTTGCAAAACAACTGTGGGGGATTCTCTTCCGGTATTTTACAATAGGCTTTCCTTGTTTTAATAAATTCTATTCTGAAACTTTGATGATAATGATGAAATTCAAAAAGTTTATTTAAAAGGGTCTATGGTTTGAATGCTTCCATCATCATTATACTTAAGTTCTGTAACTTTTACATTACGCAAATACGTTTTCCCGCTTAGCTGTATATCATGATAAAACAAATACCATTTGCCCTTAACTTCGACAATGGATTGATGGTTTGTCCATCCCTCCACAGGTTTTAATATAACGCCCTGGTAAGTGAAAGGGCCATAAGGATTATCACCCGTGGCATAACAGATAAAATGTGTATCGCCGGTTGAATAAGAGAAATAATATTTGCCCTTGTATTTATGCATCCAGGAAGCTTCAAAGAAGCGTTTGTCGTTATCTTTTTCAGTAAACAGCTTACCGTTTTTATCAAGAATTTTTATCTCTTTTACTTCACCTTCAAAATGCTTCATGTCCTTACTCAGCCTTGCAATACGTGGCAGTATAGCGAGTTCGCCCGGTTGACGAAGCTTCGCTGATGAATCATATTTGTTGTTGTTCCATCGCTGCAATTGGCCACCCCATATACCACCAAAGTACATGTAATAACTGCCATCATCATCTTTGAAAACACATGGATCAATACTGTAACTCCCTTTAATAGGTTCTTTCTCCGCAACAAAAGGTCCTTCTGGTTTTGTGCTGGTGGCAACGCCAATTTGGAAAATATCTTTTTTATTTTTCACCGGAAAATAGAGGTAATACTTGTTGTTTGCATAAGTCGCATCTGGTGCCCACAACTGGCGGCCAGCCCAGGGAATATCTTTGATACTTAATGCCACACCATGATCAGTTACTTTACCTCCAATAGAATCCATAGAAAGAATATGATAATCCATCATGTTGAATTGATCACCATTATCATTTTCCGGAGTGCCGGTAGCAGTGTCATGCGATGGATAAATATAGATACGGCCATTAAATACATGCGCCGATGGATCTGCTGTATAAATACTCGTTATTAACGGTTGAGATAGATATTCTTTTTTCTTTTCTACTCTCGTTACTGCCAATGAATCATTTTCATTGGTTTTATTTTCTGTCGCATTATTGCAACTGGCAGAAATTAAAATAACAATAACTGCTGTAAATATTACTTTAATCTTCTTTATTTCCTTCATGATGCTGTATTTAAATTGTGATTGATATTATTTGTATTCAGTAATTATTTATGAGTTTGCCCGCAATCATTTCTTTATTTAATTTTTGTTTCAGGTGGTCCTAAGTAAGATGGTTTCTCTCCGCCAATATCAATAACTAATTTTTGTAAAACTACTGCCGGGCTTACCATCCAATATTTCACAACATGGTTTACCAGGCTTTGATATGATAAAATTTTGAGAATAACTATTCACAAATAATAAAAATGTAAAGCTTATTAAAATTGAAATAAATTTCATTTGATAAAAATTATTTGTTCATGCAAAAAAAAGCCTTTGTTAACGCATTTACCAATTCCATTCCGGGGAATTTAGAACCTAAAATCCAATAGAATTTCCACCATCTACAGGCAACACCACTCCGGTAATATATGCTGACGCGGAAGATGCCAGGAATAGAGCGGCATCGCCAATGTCAGAAGGCATACCTAAAGCTCCCATTGGTGTTCTCGACATCACTTTTTCTTTTCTTTCTTTATCATTATTCAATGCTTTGGCTGACATGTCTGTTGCAATAAAACCGGGCGCAATACAATTCACACGAATTCCTTTAGGAGAAAGTTCAACCGCCATAGCTCTCGTCATTCCTTCAATAGCAGATTTTGAGGCGGTATAAGCAATTACTTTGGGCAAGCCATATTGCGATGCCATCGAACTTATATTAATAATACTTCCGCTTCCTTTTTCAATCATGTTTTTAACTACCTCTCTGGATAATGCAAATACTGATTCTACATTTGTAAGAATAATTTTATGGAATTCTTCATCCGTTACTTCAGTAAATTCTTTTTTTAAATTGATGCCCGCATTGTTTACCAGGATATTAATTTTACCATGTTGATGATTGAGTTGCTTTATCAAGTCGGGAATGGCAGAAAGATTATTTAAATCAAATGATATGGGAATGCAAAGAACTCCCAGCTTATCTTTTGCGGCATTCAATTTTACTTCATCACGACCAATAATTATGGTGATTATATTATTCTGCACAAATTTTTCGGCTATGGCTAATCCTATTCCCGATGCGCCACCTGTTACTATCGCAACCTTTCTTTTATCTGTTTCCATTATTTATTGATTTTCTATTTTAAAATTATTGTTCAAAAATTATTTTATCCATTTCCCGGGGCATAAGGAAATTTTAAAGATTCATAATA
>DATCMY010000299.1:0-2240 GCA_036565505.1 Hanamia sp. | reverse complement strand
TCTGTAGCGCTAAATGTGGAGTAAACGTTTTGGTTGTACTGCGTACCAAATCCAGCAACGTCATTTGATACAATCTTATTCTGATCTACACTGAATTCAACGGTAACATCAGGCGTCGGAGGGATTCCATTCTTGCTCTTTTTACCGCACGAGCAAAAACAGTTAGCCCATATCACCATTAAAACGAATAGCTTATTTATGTTCATCTGCTTTTTTTACAAGTTTATCTAAATGTGCTACGAAATCTGACTTATATTCACCTCTAAAGTGGTAACAGCAACAACGCTCTGGCTTTGAAGGTTTATCCTGAGTACTCCATTTTCATCTGTACTTACATCGGCAAGTTTCTCAATCTTTCCTTTCTGATCATTATTCCATGCCACTACATGGAAATTATGTTTGGCAGGTAAACCACCGGTAACAAAGGGATACATTCCACTGGACCGGTTCACCAAATAAACGGTCATATTTTGTCCTGAGTTCTCCCGCATTACTGCCACTACCTTGTTTACATTGTTTCCCTGCTTTGTCTCAACCACATCCCAGCCTGGCTGGCAGGTATGGGTAAAGAGCCAGGTGACATAATAGGATGGCCGTATGGGATATCCCTCACTGGCTATGCCTATTTCCGAAAAATACTGGGTGCCATTATCATATTTGGCCTTATAGCAATCCCACTTGCAAAATCCAACATACTTATAGTTGAGCGCGAAAACCTGGAACCATGCATGGATTAATGCATATTCATTTGTAGAGTCAAGCCTGGTAGTGGTACCGTTAATAAACCCCGGGGCAAATGCTCCGGGCTGGCTCCTCCAATCCGCTGTCGGACTATACTCCATAACAAAAATGGGTTTCTGCTGATTAGCAGGCAGGGAGGACACGGTATTAAAGGCAAATTTCATCCTGGTAATTATCTCATCAATGATTCCATAATTCCAGTACAAATGCACAGAATAACCATCAACTATGTCGTTTATAGTAGCAGCAAAATAGGTAATCCAATTAGTTACAGCCAGGCTATCCTTTAGTTCATCTACCAACAGATCACCTGCAATTAATTTGACCCTGTTTCGAATACCTTTTGCTTTTAATTCTTCATCCAGATTTCGATAAGCTGCCACATAGTTTTCTTTGGTACAGGAGGTTGTATTTACTTCATTCTGAATGGTTATATACTGGACTGAAGTTAACCCCAGGTCAACAATAAGGTGGTTGATGACATTTGCAAAATCATTCATCTGCCGGCTCATGGGCCATGTTCCGGTTTCTTCATATAAATCATCATAAGCTCCGTGCCAGTAGGTTAAATTAATCGAGGCACCCGATGCCTGCGCCAGCTGTACGGTCCTGATAAATGACGGCATGAACTCGCTGTTATATTTAGGATAGTCCATCCAGGATTTACAATCAAAGAATATCCTAATGTGTTGCGAGCCTAACTTTTTAACCTTATCCTCTAAGTTAATAAGATTTTGAGGAGTTACCCCGTCTGAAGCCCCGCTCAAAGTCGTATAAAGATTATTATTATATTGAGTGCCAAATCCAACAAAGCCGCTTGATACCATCTTATTCTGGTCAACCATGAACTCAGGGGCATTTACGGGCGGAGGAGTTGGATTATTACTCTTCTTTTTGCACGAGCAAAAGCAAGTAATCGCCATTAAAAGGAATATTCTATTAATGTTCATCACTTTTTCAATTATTAAAGTTGTATTGAAATCGCTATAAAAAGAATAGTGTGAAAAAATATGTGCACTCATTCACACTATTACTTCTTTAAATCCTGATTATCAGGATAGATTATTGTATCCATCTGGCATACAGGATCACATCTAGGTAAACCGGTTTCTCTGAAAGATCATATGCCGGAAACTTTGGTGCAGCGGTATTCTTTGTTGGATTGGGATTAGCATCAGCTGAATTGGCATACCAACCATCAAATTTATATCCTGTTCTTGCAGGAACGGGAA
Organism: Hanamia sp.; assembly: GCA_036565505.1. Taxonomy (GTDB): domain Bacteria; phylum Bacteroidota; class Bacteroidia; order Chitinophagales; family Chitinophagaceae; genus Ginsengibacter. The sequence continues at coordinate 267 of DATCMY010000299.1, read as the reverse complement.
CATTTTGAAGAAACTCCCCTGCAATCCCATCAACAAAAGTTGTATCGCCCGCTGCATTGGTCAAGTTGAGGATAAAAGCGACCTTACAGGTTTTATCAACTGCTACTTCGCTTTTCTTGCATGAGTTTAAACCTGCAAAACCAACAATTACCAGTATTGACCATATTATTTTTATTACTGAAATCTTCATGATTTTATATTTAAAAGTTATTTTGGGGATATGCCCTTAGTAATCCTGATTACCAACCCGGATTTTGAGTTAAAATG
>DATCMY010000298.1:0-2501 GCA_036565505.1 Hanamia sp. | reverse complement strand
CCCTTATAATAAAGCTCAAAATGGCTTTTAGAAAAATTTTGGTCGTGAGAGGCCAGTGATCCGTACATTTTATTTATAAATATACCTCCTTTATTTTTTCCGCACAAGATCAATAAAGCGTGATCTGCAAAATGAGGACTTCCAAAATCAGGAATGCCACCAAAACCCTGTACAATACTTGTATCTAATAAACAACTGGACCATAAAATAGCTCGGGAGAGTTTAGGATGAAGAAATTGAAATACATAGTTTTCATTATCAAATATTTCAATTTCTTTGTTGGGCTGATGCGGTCTTTTACATCCGAGATAAATAGGATATCCCGGATATTGCACCACAATATTTCTAAAATCACTTAACATATTGGTATCAACATGATCATCGTCAGTAAGCATAACTATATATGGAGTATCTGCTTTTTGGATGCTTTTATTAAAACTCCGGATCATACCTAAGTTTTCTGCGTTGTGATAATAGAAAAATCTTTTATCATTAAAATCTTTAACAATCACTTCGGCACTTGCTTCAGGATCATTATCAGAAATGACTACATTAAAATTGGAAAAAGTTTGATTAGAAAGAGAAAGCAATTGTTTCTTTAAAAACTCCGGCCTTTTATAAGTCGTCATGCAAAAGGTTACCCACGGTTTGCTTTCATTCATCGAGTCCATTATCTAATTCTTTTTAAATATCCACCAGGATTCACACTTATTAATAGTTTATTGTCCATGTTTTCATCAATTATAAAATCTTTATTGTTCTTCAGAAATTCATGAACCGCGGTTTTGGGATTGTTGCCAATACCCCAAAATCTATTCGGTAAATATCTTTCAGGCAGATCTTCTACAATTGTATCAAAAACTACAATATAAGAACCGGGTGTTACAAAAGGAGCATAAAAATTTAACTCACTTAGTACATGCTCATGCGTATGATTCGAATCAAGACATACCATAATTTTCTCTTTATCCAAAGTGAAAGGCTTTACTTTTTCAACCATTTCCTCAGTTACGGATGAGCCTTCCAGCATATGAATTCTTTTATACATCGGGTGCTGTTCAATTTTCTTTTTATTGTGTTCCCTGATGTCAATATCTATCCCGAGTACCTCTCCTTTCCCTATCAGTTCTAATAATGAAGCATAATATATAATTGAACCTCCATGTGCAATTCCCGTTTCAATTATTAGGTCAGGCTGTATGTCCCAAATCAATTCCTGCATGGCGATCATATCCTGCGGATACTGAATTATAGGCCTTCCCATCCATGTAAAGTTGTATGAGTATTTAGCCCTGTTTGATTCGACATTAAATTTATGAGCAGCATCTTTTAGCTCAATATTTTTTGCATTGGCATTAATCAAATTAATTTTTTCTTCTTCAAATTCCTGTATCGGATCCTTCATTTATTATTTTTTTAAGTTTTGTATTATCACCCCAAAATTCCATAGGCTCATAAGTAGTATATGGATAGTATCCCGTATTTAATTCTATTTGTCTATTGGTAGTTTTTAAATAATTTTCTACGAGTTTTTTTATTTTTACAGGTTGCCCGCTGCAACAATTCACAATGCCGGAAAAATTACTTAATGCCACTTTTACAATATATTCAGCAACTTTTTCCACCGGCAAAAAATCCCTGACCTGCTCACCACCACTCATATTAAAAACGCTATCGCCACGCTGCAATGCCGATTCCAATTGCGAAAATAAAGCATTCTTATTTTGGCCCTTTCCAAACATGTAAAAGAGCCGGATCCAGACAAGTTCAAAAGTAACATCATTTTTAAGTTGGAATAAGAATTTTCGTAAGGTATCTTTTGCAATAGCATAGGCATTTTGGGGATCGGTGACCAAATCTTCTGACAAACTGCCACCCTGCATGCCATATTCAAAACATGTACCAGTTACCACCATTTTTTTTAATCCGTGAGTAACCATGTTTTTTAAAAAAGCATATTGAAGAAATAAATTATTTTCAAAATGAAATAAGGATGTATAGTTGGGTAATCCTTGCCAGGCAAGATGTATAAGCATTTCAGGTTCACCCAATTTTAAAAAATAATTTTTACCTGCACTTATATTATTTAAATCAAGAAAACAATAATCTAGCCTTGTATCTACAACTTGAAAATTTGGATTAGTGGTTGTAACAATCAGTTTATGATTGCTTTTCAATAATTCTTTTACAACATAAGAGCCAATAAAACCACTTGCGCCGGTTATTAATATTTTCATGATTATAAAATTTCCAACCCGGGAATAGGTATTACAAATTTGCCACCCCAATCCTTGATATATGCGAGTTGTTCTGTAACTTCTTCTTTTAAATTCCAGGGTAATACTAATACAAAATCCGGTTTATTTTTTTTAATTTCTGATTCATCATAAACAGGTATATGGCTAGCGGGTAAAAACTTATTTTGCTTATGGGGATTGGCATCTACTACAAAATCAATTAGGTCATTTTTAACACCGCAATAATTCAACAATGTATTGCCT
>DATCMY010000297.1:0-7150 GCA_036565505.1 Hanamia sp. | reverse complement strand
GGCCAATGCGTAATCTATAAAAGGCTGTTCATTGAGGAATTTAATTATTTCTGCTTCTACATCCTCCGGATTTTTTTCCGCATTTCTTATTTGAGAATAATCGAGATAAACCTGGTTATTTTGAATTTTTATAAAACCGTTTTTTAAACCAAATCCCTTTTCTAATCTTTTGCTTAAATGATCTGATAAAGTTTTTGTGTTATAAAGACCGCCAGGAATTTTATGCTCTTCTGCAAAGCCAGGAACGTGCGACACGCCATGGTCTGCTGTCAAAAACAGGAGATAATTTCCTTTCCCGATAGTGGCATCCAGGTAATTTAAAAAATCAGCAATATCTTTATCAAGCCGCAAATAAGTATCCTCTGCCTCAATTGAATTGGGGCCAAAAGTGTGACCCATATAATCTGTTGAAGAAATACTTACAGCGAGAAAATCGGTTACATTATTTTTCCCCAATTTTTCATTTTCAATAGCCGACTTTGCCATATCAAAAGTATAGGTTGCAGCAAAGGGTGTGAATTTAAATGCTTCATATTTTGATTTCTTTATTTCCGAAAGCCGATGTGGAAAAGTTACCGTTTTTTCTTCCGGCAACCTGCCTTCATAAATTTCATTATCAGCCGAGCTTTGAGTATATTTTACTATTGGCAATAGCGTATTCCAATCTTTTGCCATAGCAGCATCGGGCAATAGTTTTTTGTTCTCCTTAATTACCCATTCCGGCAGTTGATTTTCATAATAAGAACTCGTAATCCATATTCCATTAGTATCATCAAACCAATAAGCTGCATTAGCAACATGGCCAGCGGGCAATATTGCTGCCCGGTCTTTAATTGCTATCCCAATCACTTTACTTTTGAAATTCGTACTTAAACGTAGTTCGTCGCCAACTGTAGTAGTCCAAAGATTTTGAGGACTCATTTTTCCTTCGTCAGATGAACTTCCTATTGTATTTACGGTAGAATCATCGGTACAATAAACATTTCTTTTGGTAGTTGCATCGTACCAATCATTTCCAGCAATACCATGAATGGACGGTACACTTCCCGTGTAAATACAAGTATGCCCCGGAGCTGTATATGTAGGAACATAAGGAATTAAAGTATTGTCGCAACTAAATCCATTTTTGATCAAACGTTTAAACCCGTTTTGGCTATATAAATCATTATAACGATATAAATAATCCCAACGCATTTGATCAATTACAAGCCCTACTATCAATTTTGGTTTTTTAGCCTCTTGTGCAAATAAAAAATTAGCTGTCAAAACAAAAGCTAATAGAATCAAGCATTTTTTAACCATATCTTTTTTGATAAAGATAAGTGAGATGTAGAATTATGAACAATGAAATTTGAGTTAACGATAATCGAATTAAATACTTCAATATTTATTGAGAGCGATAAAGTTTCAGAAAGATTGTATATAAATTTCTAACCTCTATATTGTACTTTTGCGCACATTGATAATACATAAATAACAATAAATGATAGATCTTTTTGAAAAAATGATGAAAGATGCGGGGCCAATAGGCGCCCACCTGAAAAGAGCACATGGGTATTTTGCTTTTCCAAAACTGGAAGGAGAACTTGGAAGCCGGATGATGTTTAGAGGTAAAGAAAAAATTGTTTGGAGCCTGAATAATTATTTAGGATTGGTCAATCATCCTGAAACGAGAAAAATAGATACAATTGCAGCGGAAAAATGGGGCATGGGCAATCCTATGGGATCCCGAATGATGAGTGGAAATACTACGATGCATGAAGAACTTGAAAAAATTATTGCAGAATTTGTAAGCCGGGAAGATGCTATGTTACTCAATTTTGGTTACCAGGGCATTATGAGTTGTATAGATGCGTTGGTAACTCGCCGCGATGTAATTGTTTATGATGGTGAAGCTCATGCCTGTATAGTAGATGGGGTTAGGTTGCACATGGGATTTAGTTACAAATACAAACATAATGATGTTGATGATTGTGAAAAACAATTAGGGCGTGCACAGAAAATGGCTGAAAAAAATGGTGGCGGAATTCTATTAATTACAGAAGGTGTTTTTGGAATGAGTGGTAACCAGGGTAAGATTAAAGAAATAGTAGCTTTAAAGAAAAAATACAATTTCCGTATATTGATAGATGATGCACATGGATTTGGTTCTATGGGGCCTACTGGTGCAGGTGCCGATGAAGAACAGGGTTGCCAAAAAGATGTTGATCTTTATTTCAGCACATTTGTAAAGAGCATGGGTAGCATCGGCGGTTTCATAAGTGGACCAAAAGAAATAATGACTTTCCTGCGTTATAATGTGCGCTCACAAATATTTGCAAAAAGTTTGCCTTTGGTAGTTGTAGAAGGAATGCTAAAGAGAATGGAAATGCTGAAAACAATGCCCGAATTGAGAGAAAAATTATGGCATAATGTAAACAGGTTACAAAAAGGTTTAAGAGAAAAAGGATTTGATATTGGATCTACCAATAGTCCTGTGACACCGATATTTATGAAAGGCGATTTGCCTGAAGCAACAGGTATGGTGATGGACATAAGAGAAAACTATAACATTTTTTGCTCGGTAGTGGTTTTTCCCGTTATACCAAAAGGACAAATTATTTTCAGGATTATTCCTACAGCTGCTCATTCAGATGAGGATACCGATATCACTTTAAAAGCATTTGAAGAAACCAAAAAGAAATTAGATTCCGGGGCATACAAGGCCGAAGATATTCCTGATATGGCTGATACAGGATTTGGACAAAAAGGAGATTTATAAAAAACCGGGCAACTAAACAGAAGCCCGGAATAATCAAAAAATCTTAACCATTAAAACTTAATACTAAGTATCTACATTTAAAGTCGGTAAATTAGCTGAAATAGTTGCGTAATATTTTTTCATTCAGGATTAGAAGAATAAAAAAAGGGGCCGGATTAAAATCCACCCCTGTTATAATCCAATATCCTATGAAAAACCGAGTTTGAAACTGGTATACAGTTTCCTAATATTTTTTAAAGGCTTTCACCTATTTTAATTTCTTGTATAGTTTTCAACTTTCCTTTTTCCTCAATTTTCAGCTCATTTAGTTAGATGAGAAGACTACTAATTATATAAAAACGTTGCATCTAAATAAATATTTTTCAAAAAGATAAAAAAAAGGGGCCGAATGGAAATCCACCCCTGTTATAATCCAATATCCTATGAAAAACCGAGTTTGAAACTACTTATGCAGTTTCTTATATTTTTTATGGTTTTCACCATGTTGATTTAAAATTTGCCGAAAACTCTTTAAAATTTTGAGTTTTATAATTCCCTTCTCCAAAATACTTAAGAATAGATTCTATGTCTTTTGGTTCCATAAATCCAGGAACAGAGGCCGGTTGTTTTTTCACTTCAGGAAATATAACCGTAGTAGGAAACCCTACATCACCCTGTGTAACATACATTGTGAAATCATTCAATTTCGATTGTGAATTGTACTGATAATCTTTATTATTCCATACAATTGCATCTTTAGTTTCCGCATTTAATTTCACAGCGTAAAAATGTTCATTTATATATGAAATCACTTTTGGATTATTATATGTTTTCTTATCCATTACTTTACACCAGTAACACCAATTTGTAAAAAGATCTATTAAAACTGGTTTTGACTCTGTTTTTAATTTTAAGTTTAATTCATCAATACTTAACCAATTTATTTTTTCTTTTGCACTTGGATTAACTTTGGCAAAGCAAAAAATAAACCAACAGGCAATCAATGCAAATACCACTTTTTTTTCCATGTCCTATTAAACGTACGTTATTTGTTTTTATTGGGTTTGAATGCCAAAATATTTTTTATTTTTTAATTTTCAGTCTATGAATAAAATTGTTGTTGCTGTTACAGGAGCCAGTGGCTCTATTTATGCCAAACTTTTGTTAGACAAACTTTTTTTAATAAAATCACAATGGACAGCACTTTCTATTGTAATCACAGATAATGCCAAACTTGTTTGGCAAACAGAATTAGGACAGAACGATTACAACAAATATGAAGCTAAGTATTATGAAAAAAATGATTTTATGGCCCCATTTGCTTCTGGATCTGGCAATTATAATACAATGATCATTATACCTTGTAGTATGGGCACTATTGGCCGAATAGCTACAGGAATTTCAAATGATCTCATTTCCCGGGCATCGGATGTTATTTTAAAAGAAAATAGAAAATTGATTTGTGTAGTAAGAGAAACACCTTATAATCTCATTCATTTGAAAAATATGGAAACTATTACACAGGCAGGGGGAATTATTTGTCCAGCTACCCCGTCATTTTATAGTAAACCTACAACAATCGAAGAAGTAGTAGCAACTGTCGTTGATAGAGTAATTGATCTTGCAGGATTAAAGATAGAAACCTTTAGATGGGGAAAATAAAAAAGCGCCTCATAATTAAAGCGCTTATTTTATTTATTTTGAATATTATTTTACCTTAAATCCACCACTTCTACATTTGGATATTTTTTTGAGTCAAAAACAAATAATGATTCTGGAAGATTAATATTTGTTTTCATTCCGGTAATATTATATATATATCGATTACCATTTTTCTCAAACACTTTTGTAGATACAATATTTTTAGAATTTTTATCAATACTTACCAATACTTTGAAAAATGTTTTTGTTTTATCTATAGGTGTTAATTCTATTTCCTGGATCGTTTTATTACCCTGTTTGGTTGTGGAATTTAGTTTGTATAAAAAATCTTTATCATAAAAATTAGTAAACATTTTTTGCGGGGTGATAGTATTAGATGAAGGATCGAATTTTGTAAGCTGAACCTCATCGGCAGATTTATCATAGGTCCAGATATTGTTGCCATCACTATAAATTTCCTGACCCGAAATATTAACCCTGTATTTAGAACCTTTCATATAAACCGCCCCGGATTTTGTACCTTCTACTTTACCGGCAGCATTCTCAATTTTAAGAGAAAAATTGGCGGTTACTGATTTATAGGATTTAAACTTTGCACTTACATTATCCAATATTTTTTTTGCATCCGGATCACTTTTTCCCATATCAGTAGTTTGAGAAAAAACATTGTAACCGGAAAACATAAAAAATCCAAGGAGTAATAATTTCATCATCTTCATTTATATTTAAAAAATTTATTTTGCGGGAGGCAAAGATACACTATAGACCGATTTGATCCTGCAGAGTTTAAATATGAAATACAGAATAATGTTAATATTCTGTGAGGAAGAAAAATTAGAAAAATATGCTTAGAATAGAAAACTTTTAATTACTCATTTCCTTAATTGCATTTACCTCATGCTTAATTTTAGATGCTTTTTGAAAATCTTTGGCGGCTTTTATAAAATGAACAAAAATAGGTTGTGGATTTTCAACTGTACTTTTTAATTCCGGATGATATTGTACTCCAATAAAAAATGGATGGCTGGAAATTTCCATAATTTCTACCAATCCTGTTTGAGGGTTTATACCACTTGCAATCATTCCGGCATCTTCAAATTGCTGAAGATATTTATTATTAAATTCCCATCTATGCCGATGTCTTTCATTTATTTCTGTAGTACCATATATAGAATAAGCGAGGGTATTCTCTTTAATTGTACACGGATAGGAACCTAAACGCATTGTACCTCCTTTAATGGTAATTTTCTTTTGATCTTCCATCATATCAATAACAGGATTGGGGGTATGGGGATTCATCTCGGTAGAATCAGCATTTTTAATACCTAAAACATTTCTTGCAAATTCAATAGCTGACATTTGCATTCCAAGGCAAATTCCAAAAAATGGCAAGTTATTTTCCCTGGCATATTTCACAGCAATAATTTTTCCTTCCACTCCTCTGAATCCAAAACCCGGTGCCACCAATAATCCATCAAGATCATTTAATTTTTCTGCCACATTTTCATTTGATATAAATTCACTATGAACATTTATCACCTGAACTTTGCAATCATTCATTGATCCTGCATGGATAAAAGATTCGAGAATAGATTTATAAGCATCCTGAAGTTCAATGTATTTTCCGATAAGGCCAATGGTTACTTTTGTTCCCGGATATTTTACTTTGTCTAAAAATTCTTTCCATTTTGTAAGTTCAGGTTCCTGGTAATTGGTAATATTTAGTTTTTTTAGCACTATCAGGTCAAGTTTTTCCTTAAGCATTAAAATTGGCACTTCATAAATAGTAGAAGCATCCAAAGATTCAATAACAGAATCTTCCTTTACGTTACAAAAAAGTGCTATTTTTCTTTTCAGTTCATCTCCCAATGGCAGTTCGGTACGGCATACCAAAATATCAGGATGTACACCATTAGCACTCAATAATTTCACACTTTGCTGCGTAGGTTTTGTTTTTAATTCTTTTGCAGCTTTCAAATAAGGAATTAAAGTTAAATGCACAACCAGGCAATCAGCATCGGGTAATTCCCATTGAATTTGACGTACTGCTTCTATAAAAGGAAGGCTTTCAATATCACCTACTGTTCCTCCTATTTCTGTAAGAATGATATCGAATTCATTTTTTTCACCAAGCAACATCATTCTACGCTTTATTTCATCTGTTATGTGCGGCACTACCTGCACTGTTTTTCCCAGGTAATCACCAGCTCTTTCCCTGTTGATAACGGTTTGATAAATTCGGCCTGTTGTTACATTATTGGCCTGGCTGGTATTAATATTCAAAAAACGTTCATAGTGGCCAAGATCAAGATCGGTTTCTGCACCATCTTCAGTTACGAAACATTCACCATGTTCGTATGGATTAAGCGTTCCGGGATCCACATTAATATAGGGATCAAATTTTTGAATAGTAACCTTTAAACCCCTTGCCTGCAATAGTTTTGCAAGCGAAGCGGCAATGATTCCTTTCCCTAAAGAAGAAGTAACACCCCCGGTAACGAAAATATATTTGGCCATTTTTTGGATATTTGTTTTAAAAAATAAAAGGCCATCCAAAACAACCATCAAAAAATATGTTGAATTGAACGACTTTAAAAAAGTTGACCGCGGAAAGAAAATTTAATAATATATCCGGGAGGTCATGCAAACTTACACCTAATATTTTAGGACAAAAAGCTATAAAGGTAATTTGTGGAAAAAAAGAAAAAAAACCTCATATTAGGTCAATAAATTATCTCGCTTAATAAT
>DATCMY010000296.1:0-3887 GCA_036565505.1 Hanamia sp. | reverse complement strand
GTGCATTAGATGCAAGCCCATATACAACTCCGGTATTTTCAGAAAAATATGTAAACGGGGTAAATCAAAATTATCCTTCAACATCTGAAACATTTATTGCACAGGAAACTAATACAACTGCAGGTACAACCAATAATGTTCATATACGATTTACTGCCAGAAATTCTCAGTGGCTTTTTAATGAAATGGAAAATTTGCCAAATCTTGAAAACTGTTCCAGTGAATGCTCAAACCCCTATTATATCGCGGGTGATAATTCATTCTGTACAAGTGGAACCTATTCCATTCCTGGCCTTCAGAGAGGAGCCACTGTATCATGGGCCGTATCCCCAACAGGAATAGTAACACCAAACTCATCCACAACAAATCCTGTTACTTTTACTAAGGTATCAGATGGCTCTTTCAGACTTACTGCAACAATTACAAACGCCTGTGGAAGTAGTCCTGTAACGATTCGCCGGAATCTGATTGCAGGCCCTCCGGCAGTTTCTATTATCGGCCCTTATGATCCGGTACAGCATACTATTATGGGAGTGGCTTGTATAGGACAACAGTATTACTTTGTTGCAAGTGATGTAGAACCCGGGCAGAGCTATACGTGGACATTATTTCCACCGGCAGGTTCTAATGATCTTCCGTCATTGTATTCTGGTTCCACAGTGTACTTAACATTCAATGAAACGGGCAACTATATCTTACGGGTTTCAAAGTCTAATTCTTGTGGTAGTACATTTACAGATGCAACTATTAGTCCGCAACAATGTTTTTTATTCAGCATTACTGCATCTCCAAATCCTACTTCTGATGTTTTAAATATAACAATTGATAACGAAACAGCAGAGGTTCAATCCCTTGATCCTAACCAAAATATGCTGGTAGAATTATTTAATTTTAATTACACGTCAAAGAAAAAACAATGGATTTTTAAAAATTATCAGAAACAGTTAAGTTTAAATTTAAATGGGTTAACAAAAGGTACTTACATACTAAGGGTTACAAAAGGCGATTATAAACAGGTGAAGAAAATAATATTACAATAAACAAAATAGGCTGTCTCAAAAGTTCGAGGCAGCCTATTTTAAATTCATATACCAGATAAGAATAGATTTCATTAAAACGATTTTCAGTCTTCAATTTACTTTTAAGACTTCCTCTTTTTATTTCTTCGGAAGGAATTGTAATTTCATATTTGCGGGATAAAAAGATAATAAATCACTCGCAGACCATGAACAGCCTAATATTTATGTAATAAAATATTTTGAAATTAGGAATCGTGATAAAACCCAAAAATTACATCTATCATCTTTTTGTTTTTTTTATAACTTCTCTTTTACGAAGTTTGTGGCTCTCACTATAATATTTACACATGAAAAAAATTTGTCTTCTCATTATTTTTAATCTTTCTTTTTTAGTATTTCTTTCTGCACAACCTGATCGTTGGCAACAACGGGTGAAATATAATATGAATGTTGACGTAGATGTAAATACAAATCTGATCAACGGAATTCAAAAACTGGAATACACCAATAATTCTCCTGATAAACTGGATCGTGTATTTTTTCATTTATACTGGAATGCCTTTCAGCCGGGAAGTGAAATGGACGTGAGAAGCCGGGAATTAGGAAAAATAATCATCAATGGCAGGCCTGATTGGGATTCGAGAGTAAGAGATCGTATCTCCAAACTTTCACCTTCTGAAATTGGATATCAAAAAATAATTTCATTAAAAATTAACGGGGTGGAGCAGCCGATGAAATTACATGGTACTATTTTAGAAGTAGATCTTACAAAACCTATTTTACCAAAAAGAAAGGTAAATTTTGATATTGTTTTTGAAGCACAAGTTCCCGTTCAGATAAGAAGAAGTGGCCACGATAATGCGGAAAGAGTACGCTATAGCATGAGCCAGTGGTATCCTAAAATGTGTGAGTACGATTATGAAGGTTGGCATCCTACACCTTATGTGGCAAGAGAGTTTTATGGTGTTTGGGGCGATTATGATGTGACTATAAAAATTGATAAATCTTATAAATTAGGTGGTACAGGTGTTTTGGTAAATGCCAGTCAAATTGGATGGGGTTATGATAAACCAGGAACTCCACTAAAAACTATTTCTACGGCAAAACGTACCTGGCATTTTGTTGGAAAAAATGTACATGATTTTGTGTGGGCTGCTGATCCCGATTACGAACATCTCGTAAGAAAGCAGGATGGTGTTGTGTTAAATGTGATTTATAAAAAAGTAGATTCACTACAAAAAAACTGGGAAACAGTTGCTGACGCTGCTGTTACCGTTCTTCCTTATATGGAAAAGCGTTTTGGCAAATATCCATATCCGCAGTATTCTTTTATTCAGGGCGGAGATGGAGGAATGGAATACCCGATGGCTACATTGATAAAAGGCCCGGGTCTTGGTACTGTATTTCACGAATGGATGCATAGCTGGTACCAGATGATGCTGGGTACTAATGAAAGTCTGTATCCGTGGATGGACGAAGGTTTTACCAGTTATGCCGAAGGCGAAGTGATGGCTTATTATGATAAAGAAATGAATATTCAGGGGAACCAGAATTTGCCTTTACATCATGCAAGTGCTTATAATGGTTATTATTTTTTAATGAAACAAAAGCTTGAAGAACCATTAACGACTCATTCGGATCATTACAATACAAACTTTGCTTATGAAATCAATGCCTATTCAAGGGGAGAAATTTTTCTTGAGCAGTTAGGCTATATCGTTAGTGATTCTATACGGGATAGAATTTTATTGGAATATTATAAACTTTGGCGTTTTAAACATCCAAATGCTTCTGACTTTTTGAAAGTGGCGCAGGATGTAAGTGGCATACAACTCGACTGGTACAAAGAATATTGGATAAATACTACAAAAAGTATTGATTATAGTATCGACAGCCTTTGGGAAGAAAATGGGGTTTCTAAGATCAGGTTGAGAAGAATTGGTCAAATGCCTATGCCTATTGACCTGGAGCTTACATTTAAAGACAGTACCAAAGAGTTGCATTATGTTCCATTGGATTTATTGTTTGGCGATAAACCCGCTGAAAGTAAGGAAACAAGATTTATTCACAAAGAATGGAACTGGACCAATCCTACTTATGTGGTAGAATTTAATCATCCTCTCAGCCAATTAATACAAGCAGAAATTGATCCTACAAAAAGAATGGCCGATGTAAACCCAAAAAATAATACCTTAAAATTGAATTGGTAAAAAACAAAATACATATCAGGCGGGCAAAAATGGAGGATGCAGGATTGTTATCACAATTAAGTTCAGTTACATTTTTTGATACATTTAAAGACACCAGCACTGATGAAGATATGCAGGAATTTATTGCAAGATGTTTTAATATAGAACAGGTAACCAATGAACTTAACGATAAAGACGATTTTTATTTTATTGCTTTTCTGAATCAAGATCCTGTGGGTTATATCAGGCTTAAAGAAGATATAAGTGATGTAGAAAAAATGGATCAATACAAGGCAATAGAGTTAAAGCGAATTTATATTTTAAAAGAATTTCATTCGCAAAAAATAGGTGCACAATTGATGACCTTTGCATTAGATTTTGCTGCTGAAAAAAATTACAAATTGATATGGCTTGGAGTATGGGAGCATAATGAAAAAGCCAAAGCTTTCTATGCTAAATTTGGATTTGAAGACTCAGGAGAAACTCATGATTTTCCCATAGGGCAAACACCACAAACCGATCATTGGCTGTTTAAATTTATAGAATTAAGCGCTTAGTTCGTAATGTCAATTCCGAATTGTTTTTCGGGAGGTTTTTAATTGTGCCATTAATCACATTTGGTGGGAAGAAATGTTAAACAAATAATGCACCAGGCGTTCCTTCGGAACGTTTCGTACTT
>DATCMY010000295.1:0-9991 GCA_036565505.1 Hanamia sp. | reverse complement strand
AATCAGATACGGAAACTTTGTTTTGAGTATTTGCATTTTCTGAAATACGGGAAACTATTTCGCTAAATTTTTCTTTATTTTTTACTACTGATATTTTTACCTGGACAAATATGTTTGATATATCTGCCTTGTCTTTCTTTTGTGTATGATATAATGAAGCAGTAGTTTGACCGCCATTTACAATTTGCAAATCTTTTACAACAGAAATAATTTTTCCACTGCCATCTTCGCTATCCTCCAATTCAATTTCATCCGCAGTTGCAGCAATACCATTATTAAAGGCTAAGAACATTTCAGGCTCTTTCATTATGGTTATTCTGATGCCCTTATTGATTTTACCATTAAACTGTAAGAAAGAACGAACATTCTGTTCTAAAAGCCTTGAACCGAATCTTTCATAAATAGATGCCAATGCTTCACCGGGGATAATAGCTAAGTAGGATTGATATTCTTCGTTTACCGAAGGTGATGGAATACATGGTACAGTAAATCCATCAGCTTTGAAATTTATCTCTATTGGAATGTGAGATTTTTCAGTGATGTTATACAGGCTTTCTATGTCAAATATTTTGTAATAGAAATTATATCCTGAGATAAGAGTATTCGCCGGAAAATCGCCCTTGTACGAACCATTCGTGATGATGAAAGCATTTACGCGAACCAGGTTTTCCTTTATGTCCTGTGATTTAGCTAATGTGTAAGCAAACTGAAATATTTCTGATGATTCTTCTATTTCATCAACATACTCATTTTTAAAATAGCTTGATTTTTCATTTTCTATTGAATAGATGGCTTTCCTAAAAAAGTTCAAAATCCTTTTTGAAGCAGTTTCAATATCGGCGTTTGAAATTTTAGAGATTTCATCTGTACCATTAAAGAGAGTGATAAATAAATCTACAGTTTCATAATTTTCAGAAATAGCATAAGCATTTATTTTATGTTGCTTGGGAGTACCTAAGCCCTTTTCATCATATTTTACAACTACATTTTCCGATTCGCCTCCAGACGCCAATAAATCTACAGCATACTGTGTAAATACTTGCTCAGATATTGCTCCTTCATCATCGGTTGATTGGGCAGCCGAAATATCCTGCATTAAAGAACTGTAAAACTTATTTAATTCTATATTTTCAATTGATATACTCATTGTACTGTCAGGGTTTCAAAAACGGATTGTTCTGTTTGTTTAAAGGCTTCGCATTGAGATAGAATGATAGAGTATTTCACATCTCCTACGCCGCTACGAATTTCATTTTCCTGGATTCGTGGAAATTCATTCTCAACAATATAAAATGTATCCTGCCTAATAAAATATCCAACAGAATCATACAAAGCAAAATGCTGTTCAAAATACCCGGCTTCATATAGTTTAGATTTGAAGCGGTTTAAGGCAATTGCATCAACTTCCAGCATGATGTTAATTGAAGCAATAATTTGGTTTAGTGTTTCTCCGCTTTCCTGCACTTTCTCCAATGACATATGATATAGAAAAAGTTTATCAAGATGTGTAGTGTCCAACTGCCTTTCGCTACTAATCTGAACTTTTTGATGGTTATTGCCATGTGTGGTTTTAACTTCCAATGCCCAATTATTCATTTGGAAATCCCTTACTTCACCTGCTGTACCAATCCAGGTGTTCAATACAAACTGGTAGTTATTATTGATTTGAAGGAATTTTCTTAAAAAATATAATTCACCAAACAAACCTCTCTGTTCTTCTGGAAGCAATCCTTCTGAAATAATTTTAGTGAACAGGGATTTCCATTTCTCAAATCTGTTTAGGATAGTTTTTACTAATTGCTTTTCGTTAGTTTCTAATGTAATGCTTGCAATTAAGTCTTCGCACAAGACAGAAAATATGTCCTTGTGCTGATTGTTGGTTAATTTAAAAAGCAAAGTGTTTTTCCCTTTCTGATTTGGGTCTGGAAATAAATCAATTTGTATTTCCTGTAAGTTGTCAAACTGTGCAGTATTAACTTCTATGGTATCGCTTATAGAACTGGCAATACACAATAATTTTTCCGGCTGTTGCAAGGCAACAAATACATCTGGTAATACAGAGCCGGAATATCTGCGTAAAAGCAACCCTTTCGTAAATGACGTGTCATTTGCAAGTTCTTCCCATATTTGATTAATCTTCGTCATTGTTATCATTTTCTATTTCATCATCAATATTAAATAATGCTAAGAGTTGTTTATGTATAGCATAACGAACAGAAGAATTGAAGCGGCTTCCTGGAAAACTTATGGCAAAGCCAACTAAGGGGTCGCTTCCTTTAGGAAGGTTAGCACCTTCCGGGTCAAGGAAGTAAATTAACAGCAAAGGGTTTTTCGGGTCTCTAAATTCGTTTCTTACAATGTCTCCTTTGGGATAATCGTTTTTATATTCCTTATTGTTATGCTGGTGAAATTCGATAGTCCTCTGTAATGCGGCCTTGTATTGCTCCGCATCCAAATCAATAAACTCATCTTTAGGACTTATTATGTGATTTTTTCTAGGGCCTGTTAGCATTTTTCTAAACCTGTCACCATTGGCAGTTTCATATTTCATATCAGCACCAAAAAATAGTTGAGATTTTTTTCTGAAAAGCGAGAATTCAGTCCTACCACCTTTTGTATTTGTTGTGGCATCTACCGAAGCCTGCATGGAGGTGGATGCGGGCCTTAACTTGTTTCCCATGCTATGATCAACAAAAGAAGCATAGAACTGCGTATTCCATTGAGAATACCAGGTATTTTCCCCGGTTATTTTATATTGCCCCTGCAGCATCCAGGTATCGTCACTTAACAAATCCATCATCAACACAGGAAAATCTGTTTTTCTTGCAAAATTTCTTGTAGCGGATACAATAAGCAATTGATTTGATTTTACCGGAATGTTAGCATTTAGCCCAACAGAACCTCTGCTAAAACCTGCCGGAATTATACTGTCATTACCGTCTTTATAGTTATGCCCTTTGGAATAAGACCCGGTAGCTGTAATCTGCATTTTTTTTGTCCTGATTCCTATGACACCTTCAGTACGATAAATCTCACCATTGGATTCGTAGCCGGTAGTGATTCTGCCAAAAGGTTTTGTTGTATTGCTAAATTCAGGTGCCGCAGTTTTGAAATTAATAACTGCACCCATAGATGGTCCATAGCGGAAACTATGAGGGCCTTTCAATACTTCAATTTGCTGTACCTGGCTTATCAATACCTGGCTCGTGGGTGGGTCCATCCTGTTAGGACATGCAGCCGTAGAGGTTAAAGCGCCATCATTCAGAATATTCAACTGGTCTAATTTAAATCCTCTGAAAACTGGGTCAAATCCAAATGCTCCACTTTTTTTTATGGATGAAAAGCCCGGTATTTGTTGCAATACCTGGCTCGCATCATGCTGAACCCAGTCTCCATTATTCAACCTAACGGTTTCCTGTATGGCTTTTCCTTTTAATGCGTATAGTGTTACAGGGTTTAAATAAACGGCGGATGATGGGGTTAATTCAATCCATCCTTTTTGAATAGCAACTTTAATGTCATTATAATTCAACTCCAAAGTTTCATAAGAAATATGGGAGATGATTAATTTTTTATGATCGGAGGAAGTGAGTTGTATCATTCCATATTTATCTGAATGACCTTTTTGGCTGCCTGATTGGTAATCGGCATCTGTAACAGGTAGTTGGGTATTTTTATCTCTTAGGATAATTGTTTGTTGTGCGTATAAATTAATTCCGGTAATTATGTTTACAAAGAGGAGCACAAAGCTTATTTTAAAAATTGCTTTCATTATACAAAGTATTTTAATTAATTATTTTACGTGCAGGCATAAACGTATTAACTGAATACGCCTGGAAGATTTTTGGAACGATAAAAAGGTGGTAATAGCGGCACACTACAAGGCATACCACATGGGTAGCCAATTACTACATACATAAATATTTCAACCAGGGTTGAAATAAAACGTGCCTTTATGTATCAGGTAAGTTTTGGTGGATGGAAAATATCGTAGCAACGGTCTATTGAGTTACCATCTGTATAGGAAATCAATTTTTTTGAATTAGTTTTTTCAATAGCCGGGATGTTAACATCAGCGAAAAATGATTTTGAACAAAGCGACACTTCGTTTTTATTTTCTGCTTTTCTTTCGGGATTTTCTTCATCCTGCTTTTCTTCCTGTTTTAGCTTTTTCACCATCTGGCATTCGCCATTACAGTGTAGTTTTGGCCTGGCCTTATTTACACAATTTTTGGCATATTTGGCTGTATTTACATAATAGTCAGCAATAACAAATGTTCCGCTGAAAGTTTGAGCAAAGAAAGCTGCAAAAAACAGAAATGCAGCCAATTGTCTATATATGAAGACGGTTTTCAAAAGTTATGCAAAAGTAAAGTAGAATGGCGAAATATTGAAATGAAGCTGAACGGTGAACTGTCTGCCCGGGTTGCTGTTGCAGGTAAATTAGAATGTTTGAATACTGAAGGGATCAATCTCCCCGCTAACCGTAGAATGTATAAATAAAAAAAATGTTGCTGTACTTTTTTTCCAACTCAGGTCATTTTTTATTGCGCCAGAGAAGACAAATATCTATGGGCCGATATTTGTATATTTAGGTTAGTTTCTATTAGCTATAAACACAACCATTTTGGCTAATCTAATTTACAACCGCGTTACTTTCCACTCTCTGAAATAGTATAAAACTGTTAGGACTGGATATGACTCCTCACATAGAAAAAAAATATTTCATTCATGATTTGTTATAGTAAATGGCAAACCATATTTCTCCTTTCAATTACCAGCGTCTTCCATACAACGGAAACCTACAGTAGCATTCCTTTCAAAACCAGGTGAAACCCTTAATAGATATTGCCGGTAGGTCAATGGCCTGGGACCTCCCTGCACATACCACCAACTGGAAGATGGATTAAAATAACTGCCACCTTTCATTAGAATGTAGCGGTAACTTCCGCTCTGGTAAATATCATTGGTCAACTGCCACACACAACCTACAAGATCTTCCAATCCGTAAGGATTGACACCTGCGTGGTATTTGCCAACCGGGTATGGAACGCCATTGCCTGTATTGCAGAATCGTGGATCAATTCCTTCAGGTCTTATAACAGTCAGCGTATTGGTTACTTCCTGCGTGGTCCATTTTACCGGTTTCTTTTGTTTCCATGGCCATTCATTCATCTGTGGCGTCTGTGCAGCATATTGCCATTCTATTTCGGAGGGAAGGCGCTTGCCGGCCCATTTTGCATAGGCCTTTGCATCTTCATAGGAAACGTATACTACCGGAAAATTTTCTTCGCCTAAAGGAATACTTCCGCCGGTCCAGTTCTTTAAAAAATTGGCAGTGTCTTCCGGAACATAATGGGTTGCATCCAAAAATTCTTTAAACTGGTGGTTGGTAACCGGAAAACGATCCATATAAAATGCAGTCATCCTGTACGTGCTGTCTTCATTATAGTCGGGGTAAGAAATGAAATCGTCCCCGTGTGTACTGTGAAATTTAAAAACCCCATCCGGAACTTTAACTATGCCCTCCGGAACTTTACGTACAAGGGCGGTGACATCCGTTTCACTGATGAGGCGAGGCGTTCCTGGTTTTATGTTATACACCCTTTCATCCATGATTTCCTCATCATTAAAAAGTTGTATCACAAACTTCCCCTCGTACCGGTCAAAAAGATTACTCAGGTGAATGATATGTTTCCCCGGCTTGAAGGTGACCGGTTTCTTTTCATAAGAAGGATTTCCTGCCCAGAGCCTGATTTCTGTTCCTTGTTCTGCATCAATGGTTAACACATCTCCAGAAAGACTAGTTTGCAAAATGCGGGGAAATTGTGCAATGCAATCCACCGCACCTTCATTGTTTGAACCTAACCAGGAGGCATTGAAAGCATCTGTCTGTATAGTAATTGGAAACTGCCCATCCTCTTGTGATGAATTTAATTCAAGGTGATGCCATATATCCGTAAAATGCGTATTAGCCTTTGGCTGCACCTTAAATAATATTCCATGATATCCTCCGGGTAGTACGCTGTAAATTGTATAAATGGTTTTGTTGGAAGAAGGCCATTCATTGACCCAGATGCTGTCCCTGGTATTTGAAAGTAAAGGAGTGTAATCTTTTGCTGTAAAATTATTACTGCTTTCCCGAAGTATGCGGGTCGTCTTTCCCAGGTAACGGTACTCCTCATCCAGGTTAGATGGAATACCAGGAGAGAACATATTGATTTCTGTGCCATACCCATTGAAAAAAGCAACCGAGAATTCTCTCCGGATGGGCTCTTTTGCTACTTCAGTAACCCTGAAAATAGCAAATTCGGGCTTAATAAATTTATTGAGGTTCAGCATGGGAGGGTAATAAATCGCATTGTGAACCCTTCCTGTAACTACTCCTTGCATATCTTTTGGAACCGCCATTCCTTCAGGATAGAGAATCACTCCGGACTTCACACTATCTGCCGCTGCCTGCAAATCATGACTGGAAGCCCCTTGCGTATCCAGCACCGCTCCATCCGAATTGGTTTCCCTGATGATATCGGCAAGGCCAGACAGGTGTCCCTCTCCACGGGTACTTTCATCCCATGGATTGTAACATATAAACAGGTGGCTGTTGAATTTATGTAAACTATCGGCGATTTTCCTGATTTTTGGGAGACCTCCTGGGAGGTCGCGGAATAGGTCAAACTGATTTCTCTGGTCAATACCAAGCGAAGGCCATGTTGGCCAAATACCCACCACATCATCGCCGCCATAGAGCGGCATTCCTTTTTTTAAAAAATCAATGAGATGATACCGGTTGTCCTTGTCATCATAAAACTGGCTATCCCACGACATCAGCAGGTGAATCACATAAGATTTACGAATCCATTCCAGATCCTTTCTCTGGTACAAGCTATCATTAAAACTCTTCACATCATAGAGGTTCCTTTGCTGAAAGATTTCCCGCAGACCTTCCTGCCAATTTCCTGAATAAAGGTCAGCATAGAGGTAATAGGAAACGGTTCCTCCCGGATAAAGAACCGTTTCAAAACGATGCTTAATCCCCTTTGAAAAATTTTTCCCATTTCTTCTCACAAGCGCACAAAGCGACAGAGAATCTTTGACCGGAGATTCTGAGAAGCCCAATTCCCATGCGTTGTCCGGGACAATAACATTTACCGGCTTGCGGTTAGGAAGAAATAAATGGGTGCGGGAAATTGAATTATTTCCCAATCCTGTAATGAATACCTTACCAGGCCCTCTTCCTAAGGGAACCACATTTGAAAGTATCAAGGTATCTCCTGAAATATTTTTAAAAATTACCGTACTCCTGAGTCCGGGCGAAAATTCTGGGTCAGCCTGGTAGTCGATGGCAAGTTGTTGATGCCAAGAGGCTTCTACAGCGGAACTGCTGCAAGCCTTTCCATTGAGTTCAAAATCTACGAGCGGAAGGTGCTTTTCGATCGGGTAAAGATGATCCTGATTGTCGTGAATAGCACTTACTGATAATTGTTCCAGTTGCATGTTTTTCAAAACAACTTTTTTTTGTGCTGAACCTGTGGCAGGTAATAAAATGAGAACCATTCCTGCCAATAAAAATGGTAAAGATATCCTGTTCATTAAAATGCGTTTTTGATTTGTATTTATTTTTGATTTAGGTCCATCATCATGCGGTTGATAATCCCTGCCCAGATATAAGTACGGTGGTACCCTCCCCAAATATTGTCCGGATCATAAAACTCCCAGAGTTCATGATCCGACTGAAGTACTCCGATCATATTGTGCATGACTTTATGCACCAATTCTTCCGCTACTTTTTTGTACCCATACTCAAGTAATCCGCGTTCTATAAGGTAATCCCATTGAATCCATACCGGGCCGTTCCAATAACCCCTTGGATTATAATAAGTATCATTTGCAGCAAGGGAAGGAATGCCATAACGACGCCAGAAAGAAGCAGTATCCGTTAATTGCTTTACAAGGTATGCTGCCTGCTTTTTATTGGTAATCCCCGCCCAAAGAGGTAAAAAACCAATGATCTCTTTTCTTTTAAGATCATCCTTGTTTTTGAAAGTAAATGTATGCGTACGCTTGTCTACGTTATAATAAAAATGCTGTACAGGATCCCAAAAGGTTTTGTTGATGAGAGAGGATCTTTTCCGGTAATCCTTTTTCCATCCTTCAGCTTCACTTGTAAGATGAAGTGTCCTGGCCATTTTCTCGAGAGACTTGGCTTCCATCACCAGCATGCAGTTCAGATCAAGCGATTCAAATTCTGCCGGGTTGCCAACCTGGTCCCAAACCGCTACAAGTCCATCTCGTACGGATTCAAGAATGGCATCTCCTCCCCACTCACACAAACCATCATGGTCCTTATCGCGGTGGCTGGTATAAAAATTATAGAAACGTTTTGAAGACTGGTACATTTCACGGAGAAAAGAGGTGTCCTTTGTGATCTTATATACTTCCCAGTTCAGCCAGGAATACCAGGGAGCTGAAGAAGTAAGTTCTCCATTTTCTTCGATCACTTCATCCAGGTAAGCCCCCGTACGGTAATTAATATATCCGTTGGGATGCTGCCTTTCCGCAAATACCCTTTGAGAGTTCATGGCGCTTACCGGATCAATATAGGCATAAGCCAGCATAGAAATACTTTCATGAAAAACCTGCCCTCCATGTCCCCAACCCCAATGTGGTTCGCGCGAAAAAACATAATAATTGTATTTCAGATTTCCTTCGGGAGGATAAAAGACCTGCCGCATCATATTGCAGGCACTCCAGTATAATAGCATTGATGTAGAATCGGCAAAAGGAGGCGGCGGTGTGCGGGAAAACAAATGTTCATTAGCCCTTTTATAATTTTCAACCGGAGCCTGTTTTAGCGATTCCTCCTTTTGGACCATTTGCCTGGCAGATTGATTCAATGGTTGTACGATTCTGAAGATCCGGATACTATCTGACTTGTGCGGCTCTAAAACGAAATCCTTGCGAAAAGCCACCAAATGTGCTGAATCGCCTTTTAAATCTTCTTTAAAAATACCGTCGCCAATTAGCATACTATTTGACAGTCCGGCTGTATCGGGTAAGCCTTTGATTCCAAACATATCACGGATGCTATCCACATAGGGAATATGATGAGTTATTGTCCAGTTATCCGGAACATCGGTATGGTAAAAAAATATCTCTCCTTCACTTCCCTTTATTCTTATATTTTTGAATACTCCTTTATTTTGTTTTATAAACGGAACAAGGGAAAACTGCTTTACCTGTTCACCTTCATTGATCATTTTCACCTCCCAGAAAGTAGCGGTTGAACTGTGAACTACCATCGAAACCTCTATATGCAGATTCTTGAAAGGATAGTAATGATATACGACCATATCGGGATAAGATACAGTAATGACAGGCTTACTGTACATGCTTCCTACCTGGTAAATCCACCTGTTATTTTCCAGAAATGCCCAACCTATATTTCCGGCTTTTTCATTGATAAAATCAGCACCCAGGGAATCTGTATCGTATTGAAACCTCCATCCCTGATCAAGCGCAAATGAAGATCTTTCCATTGCAGCGGCATACCCGGTATACAAAGGAACGTGTTGACCCGCCTCAAGATTGGAGAGGAAAGGAATATGGGTTTGTGACCAACATGGTTTTATTGCAGCAAGCCAAACAAATACCATCATGGCGATCCGGGATATATTTCTCATAATTTTCAATTTCTTACTTTAATAATTTTTTAAACACATACCCAATCCTTTCCTTATTAATATTCCTCTGATAGCAACATCCTATGTTCTACCCAAACCTAATCATTCGTTGTCAAACGCCGGTACTTCGCATTGGTTCGGTGTGTCACGAATGGAATGTAATTGATAGTTCTTTTCAATACTGTATAGAAGATGGTAGTAGGTCTACCGCATACGTTGTGCAGACGGGGTATGCAAACCACCTGAAGGTGCTGTATTCAAAAGATATGGTGCTGAACGTTCAGGCAAAAGGTGTCTGTAAAGACATC
>DATCMY010000294.1:0-3322 GCA_036565505.1 Hanamia sp. | reverse complement strand
TTGCTCACTTTCCATTTCGGGGGCACATTCATAATAGTATATCTTCCCTATATCTTTTATGTCCAAAGCCTTCTTTGTATTTTTGGATGTTGGTATCTGGTATTTACGCCTGCCAAAAGGATAACACTTTTCTTTCTTAATAATTCCATCTTCTATAGCTTCATTAAAGAGTGCCCGAAGTGGTCGCAGGTATATACCCTGAAGAAACCTGGGATAAAATAAAAGCTACTTACCGCACTACTTTTAAAGATTTAGTAATGGGGATTCTTCCTGCTGAAGAAAATTTAATCGCCGATTTAAAAATAATTCATACCAGGCTATTGCAAGTAAATTGGGTAATGAATTTATAACAACTCAATTTATCAAGTAACATTTTGCGGACAGTGTCCGCAAAATTTGGGGAGGATATTTTAGGTTAATAGTTTATTCCAACAGCTTAGCCAATTCGTCCGTATCAGGCAATATACCTTTCATTTGGACTGGAGTTTGTTTAGATGTTTTATAAGTAGCCACTCCCATAGCCTTATCAAAACTTTTAATTGCAAACTCAACTACAGTATTATTTTTCTCTTTACACAGTACAATACCTATACTGGAATTTTCCTGTTGCAATTTTACTTTTTCATCCAGCACGTTCAGGTAAAAGTTAACTGCCCGGCATCCGCAGGTTTAAATTTATTTTTCTTTAATTCAAACGCTACGAGGGATTGTAAGTGTCGGTTAAAAAACAGGAGGTCAATAAAAAATTCATCTCCATCCACTTCAATGCGATATTGGTTGCCAATAAAGCAAAAGCCTTTACCCATTTGGAGGATAAAATTTCTGATATTTAATACCACCTGCTGTTCAATATGCCGTTCATCATCCAGTTCATCACCGGCAATAAAATCAAGTAAATATTCATCCTTAAATATTTTTAAAGCAGATGGTTTTAAGGGTTCTGTTAAAGTCGTCTGGAAATTATTCGGCAATTTTCCCTGTTTCTGAAATAAGTCGGCATCAATCTGATGTTCCAAAATAGTAACTGACCAAAACTGGGTTGCCGAATGTTCTATATAAAAGAACCTTTCTTCGGTTTTTTTACAGCGATTTAGCAGCAGAATATGATGGGTAAAACTAATACTGTAAAATGATTCTAATTGGGTCGTTGCCAACGGCCCAATTAGATTAACTCCCTCCTGTTTGGCTGATAAATTGACATTTCCCATTTGGCCCGTCGCTGACGGCCTAATTTCCAAATCTGAATATGCCTCATAGAACTGCCTCATTTTTTTAAGGTTTGTAAATGAAAAACCCTTTAAACCGGGCAGGTTACTTTGTAAATCGATGGCTATTTGTTCCAATACCTTCGTACCCCATTTTTGCCCCCTTACCTTCTCAGAAAGCATCTTACCAGTTTTGATATACAGGAGCAATTGCTCACGGTTGGCAAGCCGAGCCGCCTGGTATCTACTATTTACTATTTCTTGTTTTAAAAAGCTAATAAATTCCAGGTAACTTTTGTCAGGTTTCATGATATTAATTTTTACTGCCTTTAAATACTTAATAATTAATCAATAAAAAAAGACCTGCTAATCTTATGCTGTCAAAAGATTAGCAAGTCTGGTTAAATCTGGTATAAAATGGTTCGAGAATTGTACACTCTGGTTAACATTTCTTATTCTGGTTTTATGTTCATGTACACCCAAAATTAATTTTACGGCCACTCCCTTGGTAATCACAAAAGGTGATTCTGTAATATTAAATTGGAAGGTCAAGGGGAAGCCAACTCTATTATTTGATGAAAGAAAAATATTCCGTCCATCATCTGATAGCTTGAAAATTTTAGAATTCACTTTGTCGGTTCAGAGAGATAGAAAGACCAAATATATAAAAAGACAAGTATCAGTGCTTCCAAAAGAAAGTGATAGTTTTTATCCGAAATATATAGGACATCAATTAGAAATTCCTAAAGGTGCATCTGAAATCAGGGTTATTTCTTACAGAAATGGATGTGCTATTGGTAAACAACTTAATTATCTCCTTACAGATTTGAAAAAGAGTTTCGAAAACAAATAGATTTATAATGGTAATAGAGATGGCTTTGTATAAAAAGCTTTGTGAAATCTTTTTTGCCCAATGGCTGTTATATATGATTTGCTGGAAATGTAAGGGCTTATTCTTAAGGACAATACCCATAGATACTATATGAGATATTGCAAAATTTGAATAAATGAATATAATATGATAATCTCCTTTTCATAACGTTAATAAATAATTAAATAGATGAATAATAATCATTCTTATTTAAGTCTTATAAAGGGCTATTTAATTACAATTTTAGTTTTAAGTAAACCAAGTTATTAGCAAAAAACATTCTTCATCAACTTTATTTTAATGGTTATCATAATTTATTTTAAATTGCGGTTATAAAATATGAGACCGGATTATCCTTCCAAAATATTTAATGATAAGTCAGACAACTATAGCGGTTTGATGCAAACCCTTGCTGCCAATTCTTTACCTCAATTTAATTAGTATCTAAAGTACAATCCGGAATTATTGGAAATTATTGTAATTAGGAAAAAATATTCCTCCTGATTGTATAATTCCTGTTCCCGGATATTAAGCAACTTATACTTTGATATATTAATTCAAGATCCATTCTTTCCAAATTTTTTTTACCAGCATTTATTAATTCCCACAGTAATAATTTAATCATGGATAATTTTCAAATAACAAAAGGTTCAGCAATGCTACAGGTCCCCGAATATTTTAAAGTAACTACCGGCAATTCCGAAAATATATTTTATCAACTATTACCGGAAGACCTGGTAAGACAGGCAGTTGAAATGGGTGAAGGCGTTTTAAGTAGTACCGGGTCATTGGTAAT
Source organism: Hanamia sp. (assembly GCA_036565505.1). Taxonomy (GTDB): domain Bacteria; phylum Bacteroidota; class Bacteroidia; order Chitinophagales; family Chitinophagaceae; genus Ginsengibacter. The sequence goes on along the minus strand of DATCMY010000294.1, from coordinate 450 downwards.
AAATACCGGTGAATTTACCGGCAGAAGCCCAAAAGACAGGTTTATCGTTAAAGATGATGTAACCGAAAAAACAATTGACTGGAACGGTTTTAACCAACCTATAGCGCATGAATACTTCGCTTTGCTACTTAAGAAAATGTTGGAATACATAAAAGGTAAAAAATTATGGATCCGTGACTCCTACGTTTGTGCAAATACTGATTTCAGACTAAACGTAAGGGTAATCAATGAAAATCCGTGCTGCAACCTTTTTGCTTATAACCTGTTTCTGAGGCCGCAAAAAGAGGAATTAAAAAACATAAAGGTTGACTGGCATTTAATTCAGCTTCCGCACTTTTTTGCAGACCCTGTAACAGATGGGGTACCCCGCAGAAATTTTGTGATAATCAATTTCACTGAAAAAATAATTCTCATAGGTGGCACCCAATACACCGGAGAAATAAAGAAATC
>DATCMY010000293.1:0-4839 GCA_036565505.1 Hanamia sp. | reverse complement strand
GACCAATGTATAAAGATGCAACTTACCTTACTGACCTGGAACCCTATCCTAAAAGCATCCCTGATTTTGGAAAGCAAAATACTTGTTTGAAGATAATCCTTGTAACACTGAGGTCTGAATATAAAGCATATCTTAATTTATAATAAATGAACACAATCCTAAAAGAGGACATAAGCCAAATACCTCAAAAGCATTCCTATAATACTAAGTACATCTTAGGCATCTCTTTTATTTCTGCCTTAGGAGGTTATTTATTTGGGTTCGATTTTGCAGTTATCTCCGGGGCACTTCCTTTTTTGCAAAAGCAGTTTGTTTTAGATGCCTATTGGGAAGGCTTTGCCACTGGAAGTCTTGCATTGGGTGCTATCATTGGCTGCCTTGTTGCAGGATCTGTTTCTGATAGATATGGCCGCAAGCCAGGCTTATTAACTGCCGCTGTAACTTTTGCTGTTTCTTCATTGGCAATGGCATTCTCACCAACAAGAGATGTTTTTATTGCCTCTAGATTTTGTGCGGGTATTGGGGTTGGTATGGCTTCTATGTTATCACCGATGTACATAGCAGAAATTTCACCTGCTCACATGCGTGGCCGTATGGTCGCAATTAACCAGCTCACGATAGTATTGGGTATTCTCATTACTAACCTTGTTAATTATACGATGCGTAATTACGGAGATGATGCCTGGCGCTGGATGTTTGGATTGGGTTTTATTCCATCGACCTTATTTTTCATTGGAGCACTATGGTTGCCTGAAAGTCCACGCTGGCTTCTAAAGGCGGGTAAAAGTGTAAAAGCAAATATTGTTTTGAATAAAATTGGAGATATCAATTTTGTAAATGAATCTATTAGAAGTATTGAAAATTCTTTAACCGGGATAACTAAAACAAATTATTCGGACATTTTTAAAAAAGGAGTACTGCCTGCCGTTCTTGTGGGTATTGGGCTTGCTGTGTTTCAACAATTGAGTGGTATTAATACTGTTTTCAATTATGCTCCTAAAATATTTCAAAGCATTGGTGCATCCCAGGATGATCAGTTGCTTCAAACTGTTTTTATTGGAGGTGTGAATCTGGTCTTTACCATTCTTGCTATGCTGTTGGTTGATAAATTAGGTAGAAGACCTTTAATGTTGATGGGTGCAGGCGGCCTGGCAATACTATATATAATTGTAGTCATTTTGTTAGGCGCTCATTCACCGTATGTCTCCTGGTTTTTATTAGCAGCCATTGGGTTGTATGCTATGTCACTGGCTCCGGTTACCTGGGTATTGATCTCTGAGATTTTTCCAAATAAAGTACGCGGTGAAGCTTCAGCCATTGCAGTAATTAGCTTGTGGGCTGCCTATTTCATCCTCGTATTTACCTTCCCGATTCTGTTTGAAAAGTTGCAGGAAAAATCATTTTATATCTACTCGGCAATTTGTGTTCTTGGATTTCTCTTTATCTGGTGGAAGGTAAAAGAAACAAAAGGGAAGACCCTGGAAGAATTAGAAGGTGTGATGCAGCAGCATTAATTCAATATTATGATTAATAAAATAGTAAAAACGTTTTTAAGAGAATTTGATGTAACCTCTTATTCGGCAGGAATCATGCTCCGGTGAATGATGGGGAACATCCGGAATGGCATTGGCACATGCATTTTTATCCGCCATTGCTGAGGTCTGCAACAGTAAAGAAGTTTATGGTTGGTTATGAAATGATGGCTAACCCTTAACGGGATATTACAGCAGAATCTGCAGCAGAGTGGAAAAACCACGCAAATTAGGTTCTTCATCACTTTTGGTTAAAAGTATTTTAAATTGACCTTGACACACAACAATAAAGTCTTAGCTTAAATAATCCCCTGCTTTTTTTGAAATTCAATTCCGAGTTTCCTTAATAGATTATAAACTTGCGCCTTCTGGTATTTAAAATCGTGAATTTTACACCGTCCTTTAAAAAAATTTGTGGCCTCGCCAGGAATCGAACCTGGATCTGGAGCTTCGGAAACTCTTATACTATCCATTGTACTACGAGGCCTGTTATATGTGCAGTTATTTAATTAACCCATGTGCATTTGTTGCAAATATTTTTACTGCAATAGCGATCAAAATTACACCAAAAAATTTCCTGACTGCAATGAGACCCGCAGGACCTAAAATGCGCTCTAAAAACTTTAAGGATTTTAATACCGCGTAAACAATTATAAGATTAAAAAGTATGGCAATAAGAATTGTGAGCTCATGGTAATTTGCTTTTAAAGAAATTATGGTTGTTAATGTTCCGGAACCTGCTATAAGAGGAAAAGCAATGGGAACAACAGTTGCAGCCCGTAAATCTTTTTCACTTTTAAAAAATTCTATTCCTAAAACCATTTCCAATCCCAGAATAAAGATCACGATTGATCCTCCTACAGCAAAAGATTTTATATCAAGCCCAAGCAGGCCAAGAAAAGGTTTGCCGAGAAATAAAAACAATATCATCAGTGCGCCGGAAATTAAAGTTGCACGTCCTTCGTTGATCCCGCCCAGTTTACTTTTCAATCCTATCAAAACAGGTACGGCACCTACAATATCTATAATAGCAAATAATGTAAAGGTTACGGTAAGCAACTCTTTGCTAAATATTTCGGATAGATCCATAAAAAGATTTTAGCAAATGTAATTTGTTATTGCGAAGCATTAATTGGTAACAGATCACAAAAATAAAAACTATACTCATCAGCATTTACAGACTGAAAACAATTATCACTTTGTTGTTTGGGTGCTGCATATTTTCTGCTGACAATTTCACCCTTAGTAAATTCAACTTTATTTTTAAATATTGGGCCGTCAAAAACAAATGTGTGAAACTCGCCGTTCTCACCGCAAACATCTACATTCTCCGGAAGATCTTTAATAAAATCATTATCAATTATTCTTCCGCAAAAACTTTTGTCAAGAAATTTCTCATTAACACATACTACTATTGTTTTAAAACCAAGATCAATAAATTCATTAATGAGTTCTGTTGTATCTCTTTTCCAGAGCGGGAACACAGCCTTCATCCCTATTGTTGCTAATTGTTTTTCTCTGTATTCTTTCAGGTCTTCCAAAAAAATATCACCGAACACACTGTGCGTAAACTTTTCTTTTTTAAGGGTAGTCATTACTTCGGACATGCATTTTTCATATTCAATCATTGATGGTTCATGAGGCAATATCAATTTCTCCAAAGGAATGTCAATAGCTGCTGCCTGCTGTTGCAATAATTCTTCTCTAACACCATGCATAGAAATGCGGTGATAGTCTCCACTGATATTGGTCAAAAGTTTCTCAACAGAATAATTTTTATCTTTTAAAAGATGATATAATGCAAGCGAACTGTCTTTGCCACCGCTCCAGTTAAAAAATGATTTCTTTTTCAAATTAGATCAATTAAGCAATTCTTAACGCCGGGTATTTTGATTTCATCCATTCAAATGCTCCAAACATTATCGCTGCGTATAATAATATTCCTGAAAGAAAATTCCTTTCAAATGGAATGGCTGCTGAAAGGCATGCCCAAAATCCGGCAATCGTTTTTGGATAAATTGAACTCCCCAACCATACACCGATGTCAGACACGATCCAATGAATAAAAGTGACTGCCAATGCAGACAATAAAATATTTTTTACCAAAACATTTTTCAGCATAAATTTTCCTGCGATCACCATTAAAGCAAAGGCTCCATATATCCAGTAAAAGCCACCGTAAAATAATTTCCATTCGTGGCCATAAACAAGGCGGCTTAACAATACGTCGCTCATCCATAAAGTAACTAACGGAAACAAGTAAGCTTTTTTTGAATTAAAATATGCGCCGCCAAATAATGCCATCGCCCCCACAGGTGTAAAATTGCTGAGGAATGCAAAGCCCCATACGGGATTGATTACAACACGAAGTACTGCAACTGCTACCATAAATAACAGGAGAACTATTATTCGTGGATTAAATTTTTGATGAGTCATAAAAAAATATTTAGTAATAAAAAGTTAGAGATTAAATGTTATGCCACCGGTAAATAAAAACGGGATAGAGTTATACCCTGCCACATCAAAGAATTTTTTGTTGGTGATATTTTGCGCATCTGCAAAGAGCTTGATGTATTTTTTAAACCTGTATTCTGTATAAGCATTCAGTAAAAAGTAGCTATCAAGTTTTACATCTTTTACCTGGTATCCGCCGGCATCATACCGTTTGCCAACATATTTACCGGACACACTAATGTATAATCCGTTGTCAAAATTATATGCTGCAGAGATATTAAAATTATGCGCCGGCCTTCTTAGTAAATATTTATAAACAGAATCTTTAAAAGTTATCCTGCTTTGATTTTCTTCCTTCGGTTTTAAATAAGTATAGTTAAATGCTAGGTTAAGTTTTTTTACAAATGTTATTTTCGATTCCACTTCAATGCCATTTACATTTTGCCTGGCAATGTTGAAATACTTAAAAGTGTTATTATTAAAATCAATACCATTTTTTATTTCGCGGTTAAAGTACACAACACGGTTTGTGATTTTTTCATGCTGCTGTTGAAAACCTATTTCGTATGTTTTTGATTTTTCAGGATTGAGATTTGTGTTTCCGCCTGAAGAAAATAATTGGTACAAACTCGGCGCTTTAAATCCTGTTGCAAGGCTACCGAATATCCTGTAATGCTCATCAATATTGTAAGAGGGATTGAATGTGTAAGTCGAATTACTTCCATACCGTGAGTGAACATTTAATCTTCCACCTAACTCAATATTTAATTTATCATTTAATGGATGATATAATATTGACGCGTACAACGATGCCTGGCTATGTGAAGTATCTGGGAATACCGACCTATAAGGG
>DATCMY010000292.1:0-6037 GCA_036565505.1 Hanamia sp. | reverse complement strand
AGTTTGCGTAATTGGCCAATGCTTTCTTCTATTTTTATTTGTTTTGGCGATGACATATAGTGATATATTATTTAGTCCAAAGATAGACAAAAAAATCCAATAAACAAATATTGGACTAATTATTTATTCACATTGGTATTACATATTAAGAAGCCTGAAAGATGGCAAATATTATATTGATGAAACATCAAATGTAGAGGCAAGATTAAATTTTCATAATAGCGGTCAACAGCGCTCTACTAAAACCGAATTCCGAAATGAAATAGCTCGATACAATTATCCTTGTTTGGCAAAATGATAAATTTATAAAAACATAAAACATTGCATAATTTTGAATTCAATATTCAATAAATTCCAATGAGATCACATCTTACTATTTCTCTGTTTTTATTCTTGTTTTTAACCGGTATAAATTACTCTACGATCAAAGCACAATCAACCTATGTTGCGCCAACACTTCCAACAATTCCTCATAAAACATTTAATGTTAGGGATTATGGTGCAGTTGGCGATAATGTAACTGATAATACCAAAGCCATCCAGGATGCAATAAATGCTGCAGCTAATGCAGGTGGCGGCAAGGTTGTTATACCATCCGGAATATACTTATGTGGCCCGTTTCAGTTTACGAATAACCTGGATTTGCAAATTGACTCTGCTGCAATTCTCAGGATGTTACCAATAGATAAGTATCCCGGCGGCACCATTGAGGGAATAGCATTTATCACCGGTATAAAATTGCACGATATTGCGATTACCGGTAAAGGAATGATAGATGGACAAGGAAGCCCCTGGTGGCCGTTTGCAAAAACAGAAAACGCAAAACGTCCACGAATGATCGCATTCAGGGATTGCGACAGGGTTTTGATTGAGCAAGTGAAAATGATCAACTCGCCGATGTTTCATATAACTGTTGGTGGTAAATCATCAAACGTAACTGTACGGGATGTTATTATTCGTGCTCCGGCATCTACCGATCCGGTGAATCCAAGTCATAATACTGATGCATGCGATGTGAGTGGAACAAAAATATTGATACAGCATTGTGATATTAGTGTGGGTGACGATGACTTTACATGTGGTGGCAATACTTCGGATGTACTTATTACCGGATGTACTTATGGTTATGGGCACGGTGTATCCATTGGCAGCCCTATTAGAGGTGGAGTGTCTAATATTACTGTTGAAAATTGCACATTCACAAATACAGAATTTGGTATCCGAATAAAATCCGATCGCGACAGGGGTGGAATAGTTCAAAATTTAATCTATCGAAATCTGACAATGACTAATGTAGGCATGCCAATTCTGATCTATGCCACCTATATGGCGAAAGATAGCAAGTATAGAAATATGCAAAAGATAACGCCGGAAATCGCCACCACATATGCTTCGGCGGATGTTAGCGATCTTACACCGATCTATCGCAATATCACTTTCCAGAACATTACTGCAACTGTTGAAAAAGGGAAACGGGCCGGTTTGATATGGGGATTGCCTGAAGCTTCTGTATCCAATATTCTCCTGCAAAATGTTACTATCACTGCAGATAACCCATTCGGTATTTTCTTTGCTGAAAATGTTCAACTGGTGAACTGCAAAATAATAACCGGGGAAGGTAAAAACAAGTTAACACTAACGAATGCAAAGGTTACCATAGATGGTAAAGAAGTAAAATAATGCGAATGCCGATTAAAGATGTGCAACATTTTATGAGTAATGATTGAACACATCGGCGACATTTTATCTCTGTAGCCGGCAGAGATTTTTTTATCCCACATTATGTTTACATATTACGAAGATGAGAGGCAGCTTCAATAAATTAAGGAAAAAGAAGAGAACTAAGCAATTACTTTGCTGATAGTATTTACTAAAGTAATTGTTTCAAAAGGCTTTGAAATTAAGCCGTCGGCCAAACATTCCTCTATATCATTTATCAGATCATAATGGGCCGAAAAAAGCAGTACCGGAATATGTTTAGTTTCATTTGATTGTTTTAACTCCTTGCATATCTTACGTCCATCCGCACTACCCAGGGCAACATCAAGTAAGATCAGATCAGGAGAAAAACTTTTTATTGTATCGTGAATTTCTTCAGGTTTGGAGAGTGTCTGCACTTTAAAATTATGCATGTTCAATACAATTTTAACCACAGTTAAAATATCATGATCATCATCAACAACAAGAATTTTTCTCATACTTAAATATGCGAAATTAGGAAAACAAAATATTGTTGGGGTTAAAAAAATGCAAATACAAATTACAACTAATTCACAAAGTATTAAAAATAAAAAGTTTTTTGTGTTTCTTCTTTTACAAAATATAATCAAAAAACTAAACCTATCTTAGCGCAATCAAATTTTTATAAACCTAATGAAGGTTTTACTAAAGAATGTAAGTCTTACTTCATCATCTCAGCCCGCAAACCCTACCGATATTTTAATTGACAATGGAATTATTGTTCAAATTGAGGATAGTATAAATTCATCTGCCGATAAAATTATTGAACGCGAAAATCTTCATGTATCAGTTGGATGGATGGATTGCTTTGCCAACTTTTGCGATCCGGGAAATGAACACAAAGAAACTTTGGAGACCGGCGCAAATGCGGCAGCAGCTGGGGGTTACACCGAAGTGATGCTGATACCCAATACCACTCCTGTAGTGCATAATAAATCGCAGGCAGAATATATTGTACAAAGAAGTAAAAGTTTGCCGGTTATAATTCATCCTATCGGAAGTATTACAAAAAATATTGAAGGAAAGGACTTGAGCGAAATGTACGATATGCATAACTCAGGCGCTATTGCTTTTTCTGATGGTATTAATTCTTTGCAATCTTCAGGAATAATGTTGAAGGCGCTGGAATATATTAAAGCAATTGATGGAACAATTATCCAGTTGCCTGATGATAAAAATATCGCAGCAAACGGATTAATGAACGAAGGAATTGTTTCTATACAACTGGGGCTTCCCGGCAAGCCATGCATCTCCGAAGAAATATTAATTGCAAGAGATATCGAACTTTTAAAATATACTAATTCCAAAATTCATTTCACAGGAATCTCAACAAAAAAGAGTTTAGAAATAATTTCAAAGGCTAAAAGTGATGGATTAAAAGTAAGCTGCTCTGTTACCCCTTACCATTTATTTTTTACTGATGAAGATCTAAAAGAGTACGATACTAATTTAAAAGTCAATCCACCTTTAAGAACAAAAGAAGATATTCTTGCTTTACGTGAAGGAATTAAAAATGGTGTTATTGATTTTATTGCATCGCACCATCAGCCACAGCATTGGGATGATAAAACCTGCGAATTTGAATATGCAAAATATGGAATGATTGGTTTGGAAAGTGTGTTTGGAGTTGCCGGTATTTGCGGAATCACATGCCGGGATTTTATTAAAATGCAAACCGAAAATGTCCGGAAAATTTTCAATATAGAATTACCGCAGATAAAACCTGGAGCAAAAGCAAATCTTACTTTATACTATCCCGAAGCTGAATATATTTTTGAAGAAAAAAATATTTATTCCAGGTCACGCAACAGTCCTTTCATCGGAAAAAAGCTGAAAGGAAAATCATTTGGGATTATTAATGGAGACAAACTATTTTTGAACGAAATAAATTAATTGATAAATAATTTAATTATGGAAAAAAAACCAATTACTAATATAATAGCCGGCTTTATTCTTTTTCTGGTGATGGTTGTTTACACTTTAATAATAAATATAGGGAAGCTGCAGGACAATATGATGCTTGGTTGGTTTTCATATTTTATCATAATAGCTGGTATTGCAATTTTTGTGGTAAAATATGGTAAGGATATGAATGGCAATATTACCTTCGGAAATCTTTTTGCTTTCGGGTTTAAAACAACTGCTATAGTTGCTATATTTTTTATCGCTTTTATGGTTTTATTTTATCTTGTTTTTCCCGAATATAAAGAACAAATGCTTGAGTTGGGAAGGCAAAAAGCTTTGGTAAATGCAAAGGGTACCAATCCAGAAGATATTGAAAAGGGTATGGAAATTTTTAAACGATTTTTTTGGGTTGGATTAATTGCAGGCATAATGCTATCATATGCAATTCTTGGTGCCATAGGTTCCTTAATTGGCGCAGCAATTACTAAGAAAGACCCAAGGCCAGTTGAAGACGTGAATCAAATTGGCCAATAATGGATCTGTCAATAATTATCCCACTTCTGGATGAGGAAGAATCGTTGCCTGAGCTTTCTGCATGGATAGAAAAAGTAATGCAGGAAAATAATTACAGCTACGAAATTATTATGGTAGATGATGGCAGCAGGGATAATTCATGGAATGTAATTGAAGAATTGAGCCGCCAAAATCCAAATGTAAAAGGGATAAAATTTCAGCGCAATTATGGCAAGAGTGCAGCATTGAATGAAGGGTTTAAGGCATCGCAGGGAGACGTTGTAATAACGATGGATGCTGACCTGCAGGATAGTCCTGATGAAATTCCTGAATTGAGGAAAATGATTGTTGACAATGGGTTTGATATTGTTAGCGGCTGGAAGAAAAAAAGATATGATAGCAAACTGGCTAAAAATATTCCTTCAAAATTATTTAATGCAGCAACAAGAAAAGTATCCGGAATTTATTTACACGATTTTAATTGCGGACTAAAATCTTACCGTAAAAAAGTGGTGAAGAGTATTGAAGTGTATGGCGAAATGCATCGCTATATTCCCTTGCTTGCAAAATGGGCGGGCTTTAAAAAATTTGGCGAGAAAGTAGTACAGCACTACCCACGCAAATATGGCAAAACAAAATTTGGATGGAGAAGATTTGTAAATGGTTTTTTAGATCTTGCCTCAATTGTGTTTGTAGGAAAGTTCAGAAAAAATCCAATGCATTTTTTTGGCCTTTGGGGAACGCTCTCGTTTTTATTTGGCTTTGGTGTATCTGTTTATCTTGCTATTTCAAAATTCTTCTTTGATAAAACAGGATTAACACAACGTCCTTTATTTTTCTTTGCTATAGCTGCAATGATAATTGGTACACAGCTTTTTCTGGCGGGCTTTTTAGGCGAACTGATATCAAGAAATGCCGGCGACAGGAATTATTATCTTATAGAAGAAAAGACAGGATTTGGAGAAAAATAGAACACTGATAACACTGATAGTTCAGATTGCCACAGATTTGATTAGATAATTAAGAATTTCAGATTATGTTATTGCATGAAGAAATTACAGACATAATTATTCGATGTTTTTATAAAGTTTATAATGAACTTGGCTTTGGTTTTCTTGAAAAGGTTTATGAAAATGCATTACTGATTGAATTAAAAAATTGTGGGTTAGAATCTGCAAAGCAAATACCGATTGAAGTTTATTATCAGGGTTATCCGGTGGGTAATTATTTTGCAGATATAATTGTAAATAACAAAGTAATTATTGAGATAAAAGCAGGAGAAGGAAGTTTAATAGAAGTGCATGAGTTACAACTTATCAATTATTTAAGAGCAACAAAAATTGAAGTTGGCCTTTTATTGTCTTTTGGGAGGAAGCCTGAGTTTAAAAGAAAAATATTCACTAACAATCATAAAAATGCCGGAGTGAATCAGTAAATATTAATAAATAATAAAATTCTGTTTTCATTTAATGAACTCATCTTTTTGCATCTAAAGTTTCAAATCTGTATAAAAAATATATTCTATAATAATCAGTTGAAATCAGCTTAATCAGTATCATCTGTGTTCTATAAAAAAAAAATTATTATAATTGGCTCTGCATATCCATTACGTGGCGGTGGTATTGCTTCTTACAATGAGCGTCTTGCAAGAGAATTTATGGCACAGGGTTTTGATACAACTATTTATACGTTCTCACTTCAATACCCTAAAATTTTATTTCCGGGAACAACACAATATTCCACTGAGCCACCTCCTGCTGATCTGAAAATAAAAGTTTGTATTAACTCCATCAATCCATTTAACTGGCTAAAAGTTGGCAATGAACTAAGGAAATTAAAACCTGATATCATTGTTGTAAGATACTGGATACCCTTTATG
>DATCMY010000291.1:0-27104 GCA_036565505.1 Hanamia sp. | reverse complement strand
TTCCTTCACCTATTTGAAGCGGCATCCATAAGTAACGTGAATCCCATTGTGTTTTCGGTTTCCATATATCGGCCATAAATATAACGGATGTAGATTTTGTGCCAACCACTTTTAAAAGCATGGTAGACTGAGAACCATAGGTATTGGTTTCCGGTGGTGCTATATCCTTTAATTCAGACCATGGGCCTTCCAATGAAGCAGCAGTTGCATATTTATTTGGATTGGGCCTCCATCCGGTTAATGCTGAACCTATGGAAAAATACAAACCTTTAAAATGAACAATAGCCCCTCCTTCCATGTGTTCTTTTATAAGGCTCATTTCTTTTTCAACATTCATATAATCATAAGAAAGTTTTGCAATTCGAAAACCAAAAGGACGGTCTTCAAAAACCAAATAAGCGGTGCCATCATCATCTATAAACTGGCCGATATCGCGGCTTTCATGGCCAAGCGGGCGAAAACTTTTTACAAAAGTAAATTTCCCATCCGGTTGATCACTAACAGCAATACCGACCTTTGCTACTTTATAACTACTGTTATCGAGGTGGAAGTACATGACATACTTTTTTGTATTTTTATTATAGAAAACTTTTGGCCTTTCTAATACCCATTTCCTTCCCAAATTTTCCGGATCAGCCATCTTAACCACATCTCCTCTGAAGCGCCAATTAATAAGGTCTTTTGAAGAATAACAACTTACATAACGATAGTTGGTATCCAGGCCTTGTGAACGTTCTTCACCATACCAATAATAGGTTTTACCCAACTTGACAATTCCGCCTCCATGCGCCTGGATATGTTTGCCAGTGCTATCTGGCCATATCTCTCCCGGTAGTATCACGTTTTGCTTTTGACACATTACAGTTGTGAAAGCAAATAAATTTATAAACAGAAGAAGTAGTGGCGTTTTGAATATTTTTTTCATAAAGAAATTGTTATTTGAGTACTCCTTTACCTCCGTGCGGAATAGTCATTTATTTAATAAACCTGATTCCATTTAGATGTTCACCGATAAAAAAATTAGCCATATCACCCGTCTTATACCATGCGGGTTTATCTGGCATATTATCTGAAATTACTTTCCCGTTTATTCTGAGGTTTTCAAAAGTTATATTTTTAATCTGACGTGTTTCATCATAGCCGGCAATGATAGATAAGTTTACCCTGTAGCCATTGTATGAAATATCTTTAAAATAAATGTTTTCAATACCTCTGCCCGGTGAAATATTATACAAATGATACCTGCCAATATCAGGATTATTTCCATCGGTTGTAAAAAAGTTCCCGTTTGTTATTGTCCATTTACCGAATGACATCAACTCCTTTAAACTCCTGTTCCAGAACATTAATACTTACCTTTTTTAAACAAAAGAGATAATTCATTTTTATTTAAAAGGGATGTTTTTTCACAAATAAAATATTGAAGTAAAGTATATAAAAATATATATAAATTTGATTTTGCTTCAAAATTTTATAAATATCACAAATAGAGATCCATGAGCATGAGTCTTTCTATAAAAATATAATAAATTATCCTTCTCAACTGTCTCCTTCTGGTCTGTGGTCAGAGAATGGAAATACAATAAATTACTGTTATGTAAGTAAAAAACTGAGAGTAGTTTATTCACTGAATTATTCCCAAGTTTTTTGTTATTTCCTTTGAAGTTTTGATGATCTCCCAAAATGAATAAAGACCGAAAATGTTGATTTTGCTGGGTTTTGAACCAACTTGTCATTTATTTTAATGGGCTATATTTCCAAAGTCCTGACTACTGGCGCTGAATATTTACTTCCATACGAAGATGGAAGTGAAGCGGTAAATTAATGAGAAGGTAGCTAAATTAAAAATTGAATTACCTTGAAAATTTTCAAGCTCTTTACAATTTGAATAAAATTAAATTTACCTAATTTTATACTTTAATTATACTTTTGTCAACATAGTTAAGGCTTAGTGGAGTAATTAATGGAGTTATTATTTTTCTAGTCAAAAAATAACTGATAATTAGGAAGTTAAAAACTGGGTTCGAATCCGTCTCTCTCTGCTGAAATCAGTTAATTAAAATAAGAATAAGTAATAAACTCCTGAAGAATCAAGCATTTACAGGAGTTTTTATTTCTTTCCGCATCCCCTAATTGCCTGCTTTACAAATTTTAAATCGTTATGAGGGTCATCCACAATGCAAATATGAAGACCGGATATTACCAGTTTTAAGTAACCAAAAAATGAATGCTTATTTAAAAGAAATAGCTGATTTGTGTGGTATCCCTAAAAATCTTACTTATCATATAGCCAGGCATACTTTTGCTACTACCAGTTACATTAAAAAGATATAATTGCTCCGCATGATTAATTTTCGGATTTTTTTATCACTGTAACACGAAACTTTCCCGATAAAATCACGCCGTAGGAAACGTACTTACTGTTTCCTCCAACTCCATAATCTTTTCAAACAACGTTTCGTATTCAAGGTTGGCTTTATTTAGCTGGTCGGAATTCTGTTTGTAACGGTTTTCGGTATCTGCAAATTTTTGCCTGTCAAGGTAGATCTCCGGAGTAGCAAGGTTGGTTTCCAGCCTGGTTTTTTCAAGATTCAATTTGCTGATGTTCTCCTCCAATTGCTGAAAAGATTTTTTAGCTTTTTGCAATTCTTTTTCCTGCTCCTTATTTATAGAGGTATTATTATTAGATTTATTATTATTATTATTATTTGATTTTTTTTCTGCCGGCATATTCGCTTTTTTTTCGACTATAGCTTCTTTCTTTTTTCCATTGCTATTTTCCGCGGCTTTTCTTTCCAGCTTCCAGCGCTCCCATTCATCATAAGTACCTACAAATTCCCTGATCTTGTAATCTTCTATCTCCCATATTTTATTTGCGGTTTTATTTACAAAATACCTGTCGTGGCTTACTAAAATATAACTTCCTTCATATTTATTCAAAGCCTCTATCAACAGATCAACAGAATGCATGTCAAGGTGATTGGTAGGCTCATCCAGCAGCAGAAAGTTCGCCTTGCTTACTATTGTTTTTGCAAGCGCCACACGGGCTTTTTCGCCCCCACTCAATACTTTAATTTTCTTCTCTACATCATCGCCACTAAATAAAAAACAACCTAATAGGCTACGCAATTCCAATTCTGTTTTGCCACTACCGCTATAGTTCATTTCTTCCAGCACGGTATGATTTATGTCCAGGGCTTCCAACTGGTGCTGCGCGTAAAAGGCATCTTTTACATTGTGCCCCTCAATTCTTTCTCCCGCAAAAGGCTCCACACCCGCTACCATGCGCAGCAAAGTGGATTTACCTTTTCCGTTAGCACCTATCAAACCAATTTTATCACCCCGGCTTATTTCTGCACCGGTATGTTCTACAATTTTTACTTTCCCAAATTGCTTGGTGGCTTCTTTTATAGTACAAAGAATACGCCCCGGCGTAACACCTACCGAAAAATTAATCCTCATATTGGGCCTTTCCAATTCAGTATTTTCAATGCGATCAATTTTATTCAGCCGCTTCACAATACTTTGTGCTGCTGCGGCTTTGGAGGCTTTTGCTTTAAAACGCTCCACAAATTTTTCCTGCTGGCGTATGTAATCCTGCTGGTTTTCATAAGCACGTTTTTGCAGTTCTATCCGCTGCATTTTTTCTTCTAAATAATAAGAATAATTCCCTGAATAAAAATGCAATTCCTGTTGATAGAGTTCTACAATTTTTGTTACCATTCTATCCAAAAAATACCTGTCGTGAGACACTATTACCACCGAGCCGCGATAATGCTGTAAATATTTTTCAAGCCATTCAATAGATGGAAGATCCAGGTGGTTGGTAGGCTCATCAAGCAACAATACATCGGGATTCATCAGGATCATTTTCGCAAGCAGTACCCTCATGCGCCATCCACCACTAAATTCTTTGTAGGGTCTTTGCAGGTCTGCGTTAGGAAAGCCAAGCCCCTGCAATATTTCCTCAGTTTTATGATGAATATCGTAACCGCCTAGAATTTCAAGTTCGTGTAATTTATCGGCATATAAATGCGCCAAGGCTTCATCAGAACTTTTCTCCAGTTCAATTCCTATTTTTTCTATTTCTTTTTCTAAAGCCTGTACATTTTCAAACGCGCTTAATGCCACCTGTAATATGGAATCTTCTGTATCGAAACTTAAAAGGTCCTGGTGAAGAAAACCAATGGTGGTTTCTTTTCCCTTTTCTACCGTACCTACAGATGGGAGATATTGATTGGTAAAAACTTTGAGAAGTGTTGACTTGCCTGTTCCATTGTATCCGATCAGCCCTATTCTTTCATTTGGCTGAATATGCCAGGTGGCATCTTTTACAATTACCCTTGCACCAAATTCAAATGTAACATTCTGTAAACCTAATAACATAAAACCCCTTTTTTTAAATAAGTGTGCAAAATTAAGGCTTTAAGAATGATTAGTTGAGAATTATGAGTTAAGAATTTAAAGTAATGAATGAAGAATGACTTAATTTAAAACCGCGTCAAATGTTGTTTCTTCCTTTGATGCATAATTTTTCACCACATTATACAAAGTATCTCTTTCTACAGCTACACGCCTGGCTTGTGAAATCAACATTACCAATTGCTCTGTACTCATCGCTGGCGTTTGTTCTTCGCTGCCGGCCATAGAATATATTTTTGTAGAATCATCAATTGTACCGTCCATATCATCTACTCCAAAAGATAAAGAAAGTTGTGCATTTTGCCTGCCAAGCATTGGCCAGTATGCTTTTAAATGCGGAAAATTATCCATATAAATTCTTGCTACTGCATACATCTTCATATCTTCTGGTATGGAAGATTCGGGCAGATGGCTCATATCATTATTCTGATTGCGGAATTTAAGAGGAATAAACGTATTGAAGCCATGAGTTTTATCCTGCAAATTTCTTAACCTACTCATGTGTTCTATACGATGAGCATAATTTTCTATATGCCCGTAAAGCATAGTTGCATTGGTATGCATGCCCAACAGGTGTGCTTCTTCATGAATTTTAAGCCAACCTTCTGCATCCACTTTGTCTTCACAAATTTGATTTCTTATTGCAGGGTCAAAAATTTCGGCACCTCCACCTGGCAATGATTGCAAGCCTGCATCATTTAATTTTTTCATGCCTTCGCTGATAGAAAGTTTCGCCTTTCTGAACATATAATCGAGCTCAACGGCAGTAAAGCCTTTTATATGAAGCCCGGGTCTGTGTTGTTTTATTTGGGAAATAAGATCACAAAAGAAATCAAGATCCATTTTTGGATGAACACCACCCACAATATGCACTTCGGTTATGGGTTTTCCATCATAACTTTTTACAATGTCCATCATTTGTTGCATACTCAATTGCCATCCTTCATCGCGATGCGCATACAGCCGGGAGTAAGAACAAAATTTGCATGAAAAAACACAAACATTGGTTGGCTCAATATGAAAATTTCTATTGAAATAAGTTTTATCGCCGTGTTTTTTTTCCCTGATATAATTGGCTATAGTAGCGGTAAGGCCGAGGCTGGCTTTTTCAAAAAGCAGGAGTCCTTCCTCATTAGTAATTCTTTCGTTTGCAACTATTTTCTCTGCTATTTTATTAAATTGTTCTCCTTCGTTTAAGGCACTTATAATTTCAATTAATTCTTCTTCTTTATTTGGTATTATCATAGAACAAAGTTAAGTTAAAAGTTATCTTTACAAATTGTCAAAATAGTAAAATTTTAGTGCATGTCCCGCTACGGCGGGCCTAGGCTATACGCTATAAGTCCTCACTACGTTCCGGGCTCTCAACTTCTATCCCGCACCATTGAAAAATAAGATCAAATCTTAATTCAAAATATCAGGGTTTTAATCCTTTACTATTCTTTCCACTACGGTTTTATCCGTATATTTTAGTTTTACAATGTAAATACCACGGGCAAGATTTCCAAGATCAACCGTCTCTTCTCTATAGGCGTTTCCGTTATAATTTTTTGTCCATACTAATTGGCCTACAGAGTTGTAAACGCTTGCACTTTGGAAGGTTACCGGCACTTCATAATTCCTGATAATAAACTGCTGCCTGAATGGGCTGGGATAAATAAGATAGCCCTGCTTTTTTAAGCGGGCCGGGACTATTACTCCATAAATATTAATATTATCTAAGTACAGGTTATTTTGCTCATTCTCTTCCGACGTAAAGGAAATCTGGAAATCGGTTCCAATAAATTGTGATAAATCAATTTTAGCATTCATCCAATCATTGGATGATGGTGTAAACTTTGCACCTGTTGCTGAATTAGGATCAGCAAGCGTTTGCAGGCCCGTACCCCATTTTTTCCAGACTGATGTAAAAGTTTTTCCGCAATCGGTGGTTATCTGTATGTCAAGTGTGTCGGGCTTATATGCCAATGTACCCTGCGCATAAGCATAATCAAAAGAAACAAACAAAGAGTCATTAGAGGATGTGCCGGAAACAATAGAGGATACAAATTTTTGGGTCGATTTTATAGTATTATCATAATTCCTTATCACCATCGAACCAATACCGGTTTTGGCAACATTAGTAGTTCTTTCCCAGGTATTTATCCCTTCAGGATTACTAATGCCCCATGTAGCCGGAGGGAAAGTAACTCCCTCAAAACCTTCGGTTATTGGAATGCTCACTTTTCCAAATACATAAAATGATTTTCTTATAGTATCATTTGCAGTAAATTCATCAGCCAATCCATTTGGATCAGAAGTATAAATAGTAAGAATATGATTTCCTTGTGTTAAACCATTTAATGCTGTTAGCGGAATATCGACAGATTGCCCTTTGGTTAAAAGCCCTGTCCAATTAATTATACTTATATTTCCATTATCCAATTTATAATTAACATTCACAGACTTCAGGGAATCTTTTCCGTTGGAAACCACTGTTACAGTGGGCGTAGGTACATCACCACATAATAAATCAGGAAGATTAGAAATTGAGATTGGCAACACATCCCTGCTGTACAATTTGTAGGCAGAAACATTTATATCATCAACATAAATATTATTTCCATAACCATTTATGTTACGGAATTTGATGATTAATTTTTTACCCGGAACAAGAAAAGGAGTAAGATTAATGTTATCTAGTCTCCAACTTTCCGGTGAAGATGGAGGAGCAACAAAACCTGATGTTTGGGCGGCACTTACTGTTCTTAATTGATCACCGGTTTTTTTATAGGCTAAGTGATAACTCACCCCTCCATCTCCGGAAACATACACCTCAAGGCCATCCCAGGTAGAAACATCCACCGTATCATAAACAGCGTGTGCTACCCTGAATGATAAAACGGAGGAATCTGCAGGTCCTAAATCAATAGGAGGAGAAATTAAATCATCCAACTGCCCTACTCCATTGTAATTAAAATTTTGAACGGTAGCAGCTCCGGCTAAACTATACCCTGAAGTGCCACTACTTGTCCATGTGGTATTTCCATTAGGATTCCATATTTGCCAACCTGCAGGAGGAAATGTATTGCCGGAAAAACTTTCAGTAAATGGTGCTGTAATATTTGTGCCTTCTATAAAAACAAAAGATTGTAGCGTGTCGTTATCTGTAAATGTATCTGCTCCATTATTGGGTGCAGTGGTATAGATCGTCAATGAATGAGCACCTGCAGTGGCGTTAATGGTTCCTAGATTTAAAACAGTATCACTACCAACAGCCAAATTCAAAGGAAATACGGTACTTACAGGAGCTCCTGCATCTAATTTTACATTTAGCGTTACAGTATTCAAAACACCGGTTCCGGTGTTTCTAACAGTAGCAGTTAGAGGTGAATTATTTACAAAATATTCCCGGCGTTCAGGAATTCCGCGTGGGGTTACCGTTACTAAAAAAGCATCTGTAACTGCCACGGGCGGCGTAGCGCCATCAGTAGTTAATAATCCGGGCCGGTAAAGGTTAATGCATCCTTCCACTCTTTTTCTCATACCATCAGAAAACATAAACATGGCACGATCATCAAAATAATTCATGAAGCTTCCATACATTTCTCCAAAGGAGGTTTTTGCACAGCCATCAGAATAATTCATGCTTGGATTTCCAAAATAAGCATTTCCTGGACCCGCCATTTCTTCGGGTGTATCATCACCTTCGGGACCCGCGCCATAAGGCAATGGCCATCCCGTTTGAATTCTGAAATCGGCATTATTACAAACCGTTTGGTCTCCGAAAGTATGCCACAAATAAAAGTAATGTCCTATCTCATGCGCCAGCGTACCCCCTTCGGAATAAGCGGGGTAATAACTGCGTGATTTATTACTTGTAAATGGTAAGGAAGCAATTGAAATTACCACGCCCTGAGGTCCTTCAGTAGAAGTGAAAGGAAAGGTAGCAATCCCCAACAATCCAATATCCGAACCGGAGAAAGTACCACACCAAACATTTACATATTTTGTTGCATCCCAGGCATCTAAACCGCCTGTTAAAAAAGTTTTGATATTTACATGATCAGGAGTTGAATCAACACGACGTTCGATTCCATTGGTAAGATTGCCAGTGGGTGTGCGTTTTGCTAAAACAAATTTTACTGGAATTCTTCCGAGCCGGGTATAAATTTCCTGTGGAATTACTCCCTGGTAATTATCCCCTTTATTACCATTATAAGCCTTATTCAGTATTTCAACCTGTTCATAAATATCCCTGTCGGTAATCCAGGCTAGTGTAGCTGAGTCATCTACCAGGTGAAAAACAATTGGAATTACAATTTCAGCAGCTTCGGTCTTTGTTCCTCTTTGAAGCAACTGGCGTTGCAAATAGGCTTTATATTGCTTTTCACCTTCAATTTTCCATTGTTGCGGCAGCGTGGGATCTTTTTTAATTGCTTCTTCCATTTTTTCCATTGTAAGACAACGATGCGCATCCCTGGCATTTAATACAGTTGCTTTTATTTGTGCAAAGGAAGATGCATTAAACAGAAACAAAACCAGGGATAGAAAAGTGATTTTTTTCAAGAGGTAAGCTTTAGTATTTAATATTGGTTAAGGATGAAAACATGAACGGATTTTCTTACTGCAAATTAGGAATTTATGCTGGAATAAATACTTGAATAAATATTTTATTAATTATCTATCTTTCAAAATTATTTAAACTTTCGGACTGCAAAATAATTCTTTATCACTGAGTTTAATTTCTTTAGTTAGTAATTTTAAAAAGCATTTTATTCATTTAATCATAAAAAAAATCAATGAGTATAAAGTTTCGTCTTATCGTAATGAATTTTCTTGAGTTTTTTGTTTGGGGCGCCTGGTTAATTTCTATTGGAGGGTATTTAGGTGGCACTCTTCATTTTTCGGGCTCTCAAATAGGGGCGGTATTTTCCACTCTTGGTATTGCCTCTTTATTTATGCCCGCATTAATGGGCATTGTAGCCGATAAATGGTTAAATGCTGAAAAAGTATTAGGAATCTGCCACATAGTTGGCGCGGCCATGCTGCTTTGGGCATCTACTATTAAAGATCCGGATGTATTTTTTTGGGTAATGCTTTTGAACTCTATGTTTTATATGCCTACCATCGCATTGAATAATACAGTTTCCTATATTGTTTTAGAACAAAAAGGTTTTAATATAGTAAAGGATTTTCCACCAATAAGGGTTTGGGGCACCATTGGTTTTATTGCCGCCATGTGGGTTGTAGATATAGCCGGATGGAAATCAAGTAATATGCAATTGATATTTAGTGCCATATCTGCTTTGATTTTAGGTTTTTACTCTTTTACCATACCAAAATGTCCTCCTATAAAATCAAGGAGTTCTTCTTTTATTTCATCAATAGGACTTGATGCTTTTGTTTTATTCAAACAAAGAAAAATGTTTATCTTTTTCCTGTTTGCCATGTTTCTGGGTGCAGCTTTACAAATCACTAATGCCTTTGGAGGTTCATTTTTAGAAAGTTTTCAAATTACATATCCTGATACTTTTGGGGTAAAACATCCAATACTTCTATTGTCTATTTCACAAATTTCTGAAACGCTTTTTATTCTTACCATTCCTTTCTTTTTATCAAAATTTGGTATAAAAAAAGTAATGCTTATCAGTATTTTAGCATGGGTATTCCGCTTTGGATTATTTGCTATCGGTGATCCCGGAAATGGATTATATCTTTTGGTGCTTTCAATGATCATTTATGGAATGGCCTTCGATTTCTTTAATATCTCGGGGTCCTTATTTGTAGAAAATGAAGTTAGCGCTGGTATCAGAGCCAGTGCGCAGGGGTTGTTTATGTTTATGACCAATGGAATTGGCGCAATGATCGGAGGTTATGGAAGTGGATTAATAGTCGATTATTTTACAAGAGTAAATCCTGTTACAAAAGAAATTATTTCCAGGGATTGGCAAAGTATATGGTTCACTTTTGCAGGTTACGCTTTGGTGTTGGCCGTTATTTTTCCTTTGGTATTTAAATATAAACATGAGGCAAACGCGATGAAAAATGCTCATGCTAAAAAGATGCTTGTAACTGAAAAATGAGAAGGAACTTAATTCCAAATGGAAAGAAATTGATACCGTGATTCTTGATTGCTGATAACTGATACTTCATGCCTTTTATCTACCTTTCCATAAAATTTTAAATATGAATGGACGTAAAATTTTTCGGACCATTATGATCCTTCTTGTAGTGGGTCTGGGCATATTTTTTTATGCCCATTTCTACTGGGTATTTGGCTCCGGCACCAAAGCGGGCACTCTTAATACTTTTATGAAAAAGGGATATCTGTTTAAAACCTATGAAGGAAAAATTATCCAAAGTGGATTTAAACAAAATATTCAAAGCAATGAATTTGATTTCAGTGTAACAAAAGAAAGTGTTGCTCAGGTATTATTAAATAATGCCGGGAGAGATGTGGAAGTGCATTATATAGAATATTTTGGCGCCCTTCCCTGGCGTGGAATGCAGAGATATATTGTTGACAGCGTTTACGAAGTAAGAAACGCGGAAGATTCAAGGGGTATTAGCCCTAAATAATTGATAAATCATAAACCTTAAAATTTTAATCGGTATTTATCAATTTTAAAAAAATAAAAAAGGTTAATCCGAATCAACGAATTAACCTTTTAAATTTTTAGCTATTACTTTATTTGTGAGCTTCTATCTTTTTAACAAAATTTCCTTTTGGTTGAGAGCCTACTAATTTATCAACTACTTTGCCGCCTTTTACAAAAAGAATAGCGGGAATACTGGTGATTCCATAATCAATACTTAGTTGCGGATTTTGGTCAACATTCACTTTTCCTACATTTACTTTACCGTCGTATTCTTTAGAAAGCTCTTCTACTACGGGGCCTATAGCACGACATGGGCCGCACCATTCTGCCCAAAAGTCTATCATGGTTAATTTGTCTGAATCGAGTACTTTTTCTTTAAAATTTGCATCGGTATATTCCTGAGCCATAATTAAATTTTTATTTGATTTGAAAATTATTTTAGTGTTGTATAGTATGCAAAATTACAGCCAATCTTTTTAAATGTTGAATTGGCATATCCACATCATGTTAATTCCACCTGGATCTCCAATTCTGGCTTTTCCTGCAGATAATTCGCCATTTCGTCATTCATTTCAAAACCCTTTTCCAATGTGTACATGCCGAATTTTAATTTAGAAATATTATCATTGATAGAAAATCTCAAAGTAGAATTGCCAGGAAATTGCTGTACATTCTTTTCAATGAAATCAATAAATTCTGTTGAAACATCTTTTGGATTCATCTCAATCTGCAACTTTTTTGTGCTGGATTTCATTAATGATTCCAGGAGAGTTACACTGTTTACTTTAAATTCAAAAGGAGATTTTTGATAGCGTTGCGAAAATCCTCCTGAAATGCTGATCACCATTCCAGTTTCAAGAAAATTGCTGAACCGCACATAATCTTCACTCCAAAGCATCAATTCCATTTTGGCAGAATAATCTTCAATAAAAAATACACCATATTTATTACCATTTTTAGAAATACGATGTTGCGCTTCGGTAACCAGCCCTGCAATACGAAATGACCTTGCAGGATTGGGATGAAGATTTACTGCTTCTTTAAATTCATTAAATTCTGCTACCGTTGTAAGTCCATAATGCCTTATCTGGAATTTAAAATTATCGAGCGGATGTCCACTCATATAAATTCCGATGATATCTTTCTCATTATCCAATAATTTAATCAAAGGCCATGGCTCGCATTCCGGAATTACCGGAGGAGTAACTTCTGCCATTTGCAAATCTCCAAATAATGTATTGGTACTGCTGTTTAACTGCGCCTGATATTGATTCCCGAATTTTATTATTTTTTCCAGTGAATTTATATTTTCCCCTGGAATGATAAAAAAATATTGTGCCCGGTGAATATTTTTAAAGCAATCAAATGCACCGGCATAAGCAAGGCTTTCCAGCGATTTTTTATTAACTGTTCTTTGATTTACTCTTTTGATTAAATCAAAAATGGAAGAGAACATTCCATGTTTTTCTCTTTCTTCAATGATATTTTCAATAGCAGATTCCCCTACCCCTTTCATACCACTGAATCCAAAACGGATTTCTCCCTTTTTATTTACAGCAAATCCATTTTGCGATTCATTTATATCCGGCCCCAAAACAGTAAGGCCCATACTTTTACATTCTTCCATAAAGAAGGTGATCTTCTCAATAGCGCCCGCATGGTTCAATACAGCGGCCATATATTCACTTGGATAATGCGCTTTTAAATAGGCTGTTTGATAAGCGACAAATGCATAACAGGTAGAATGCGATTTATTAAAAGCATATTGCGCAAATGATTCCCAATCGGTCCATATTTTCTCTAATTTACTTACGGGGTGATTATTCTTTTTAGCGCCTTCAATAAACTGGGCTTTCATCTTATCAAGCACATCCCTTTGCTTTTTCCCCATTGCCTTACGAAGCATATCTGCATCACCTTTACTGAATCCCGCTATTTTTTGTGAAAGCAACATCACCTGTTCCTGGTAAACCGTTATACCATAGGTTTCTTTCAAATATTCTTCCATTTCCGGAAGGTCATAATTAATCTCCTGCCTTCCGTGTTTGCGCTCAATATATGTAGGAATATAAGCCATTGGCCCCGGGCGGAACAAGGCATTCATAGCAATAAGATCATCAAACTTATCAGGTTTCAGGTCCCGTAAATGTTTTTGCATTCCACCGCTTTCAAATTGAAAGGTGCCATTGGTATCTGCACGCTGGTAAAGCTTGTAAGTCATCTCATCGTCTAACGGCAACGTATCAAGATCTATTGTAACTCCATGATTTTGTTTGATAAGTTGAAGAGCCGTTTTTAAAATACTAAGCGTTTTTAAACCCAGGAAATCCATTTTTAATACACCGGCACTTTCAATATTGCTTCCATCTATTTGCGTGAGCCACAAATCAGAATCTTTAGAAGAAGCAACAGGAATTAATTCCATTAAATCCTGGGGCGCAATGATAATTGCTGATGCATGAATACCTGTATTTCTTACAGAACCTTCCAATATTTCTGCTTCATGTAAAACCTTGCTGCGATTATCATCACCATTATAAATATCACGCAGTTTTAGAATATTACTGATATCATCCGCTCCTACTCCGTCTTCTGTTAAAGATTTTGGCCCTGTAACCGGCGCCTGTAAAACTCTTCTTAAAGAAGTACCCGGCCTGTCAGGAACCAATTTTGCCAAAGCATTACTCTCCGAAAGCGGAAGATCCATAACCCTTGCCACATCTTTAATACTCATTTTGGCAGCCATGGTTCCATAAGTAATAATTTGCGCTACCTGGTTCTTACCATACTTTTCAACTACATAATCCAGCACTTTCTGCCGGCCTTCATCATCAAAATCAGTATCTATATCCGGCATAGTTTTACGATCCGGATTTAAAAATCTTTCAAAAAGGAGGTTATATTTAATAGGATCAATATTGGTAATGCCAATACAGTAAGCGACTACAGAACCTGCAGCTGACCCTCTTCCCGGGCCAACAAAAACACCTAATTTTTTTCCTGCAATAATAAAATCACTTACAATTAAAAAGTAACCCGAAAAGCCCATTGTTTTTATAGTAAACAATTCAAAGTTGATGCGCTCTTCTATTTCCGGAGTCATTTCCGAATACCTTTTTTTAGCGCCGGTCCAGGTTAAGTGTTCCAGATAAGATTCCTGCGATACAAATTCTTTCGGCACCGGAAAATGAGGTATTAGAATATCGGAGGTAAGTTTGAGCGTATCAATTTTATCAATGATTTCATTCGTATTATCTAATGCCTGCGGCAGATCTTCAAAAGCTTTAAGCATTTCTGAAGTGTTTTTAAGATAAAACTGGTTGTTGGGAAATGCAAAGCGTTTATTCTTAACCGATATATCATCGTCTGCAAAATCGCTTAACTTAGGAGTAGCCTGCTTTTCACCGGTATTGATGCAAAGCAGAATATCATGGGCATTTGAATCCTTTTCATCAACATAATGTGAATCGTTGCTGGCAATTACATTTACATTGTATTTTTTTGCAAACTTTAATAATACCTTGTTCACCTTTTCCTGATCGGGAATGCCGTGTCTTTGCAGCTCCACATAATAATCTTTCTGAAAAATATTAAGCCACCATTTGAATTCATTCTCCGCTTCATCTTCACCTTTTTTTAAGATCATTTGTGGCACCAAAGCACCGAGACAACAGGTAGTAGCGATAAGCCCTTCATGATATTTATGAATTAATTCTTTATCAATACGCGGATATTTTGAATACATTCCTTCAATATATCCAAGTGAAGTAAGCTTCATTAGATTTTTATAACCAATGCTGTTTTTTGCCAATAATATTTGGTGATGGCGCGGGTCTTTTTGTTCTTTTGAAAATTGTTTCTGAAACCTGTTTTCTGTAATATAAAATTCACACCCAACAATAGGTTTTACTTTCAAAGACCCATCCGCATTTTTTAAGGTATGCGCGTGTTTTACAAATTCAAAAACACCAAACATATTTCCATGATCAGAAATGGCCAGGGCCGGCATACCATCCGCAATCGCCTTATTATACAAGGCTTTTATGGATGCGGCACCATCAAGTAAAGAAAATTGCGTATGTACATGTAGGTGAGAAAACTTCATAAAGATTAAAAAAAGAATAGTAAAACAATGCATGCAAATATCGTGAAAAACGATGGGTTCATTTTTTCAGTTATTAACAGAAAAGGCCAATCCTTATATTTTAATGTTTTTCTATACCAAAAAAAATAAAATTTTATTTGCTTTTAATGAATGTGACACTTAACTTCGTCAGGCTTGAGAAAATAAATTGTAAATTTTTTACGTTTATATAAAAGCTAGGTTTTCCGATGCCTATTTTTTTTATAAATGAAAAACCCCAGGTCAGTATGAAAAAACTCACAGCATTGTGCTTATCCATGTTATTCGCAGGCATTATGCAATTTGCTACGGCTCAGACCAGTGTAAACAAAATTAGTATTACCGGCAGCGAAGAAAATTCTTCACCAAATTTTATTGAAGGTATTTCATTTACTCCTGATGGTATTTTAAAAACTACCGAAAGTGGTGGAACAAAAAGCATAAAACCCAATGTAGCACCTGTAGTAACGAAAACAGATGTAACAGATGAGGAGGAAAGTCCGTCAGGAATAGAAAAATTTTCTACCATACAATTCAAGTATGCAATGATGCTGGATGTTGATGTGGAATCTTTAAAAAATCTTTCTTTATTTGGATTTATAGAAAACTGGTTTGGCACCCGTTATCGTTATGGCGGTACTACTAAAAAAGGAATTGATTGCAGTGCATTAACTGATAGTTTATTATTGGCAGTTTATGGCTTTGCCATGCCTCGTACCGCAAAAGAACAATATAATGCAACCGAGCATATAACCAAAGATGAATTACAAGAAGGTGATCTTGTTTTTTTTAATACCCATGGAGGCGTATCGCATGTTGGACTTTATTTAGATAATAATTATTTTGTTCATGCCTCATTAAGCCAGGGTGTCACGATCAGCAGGCTTGATGATAATTATTATTCAAAGAGATTTATTTGTGGCGGCAGAATTTTGAAAGAATAGATTGAGTAATCAGTATTTAAATTAAAATATTAAGGAAATCAAAATTGATTTCCTTTTTTTTATCGATACCCCTTCCCTTTTGGTTAATATTTGTCAAATAAATGAATCAAGCAATAATAGTGTAACTATGCAGTAAAGCAATGACCCTGTTGCAGAAAGGTATCATCAGGAGTTTATTAAAAAACACTAAATCCCTTTATGGAAAAAAAATATCCCTTCTTTTTAAGATCAACCGTTTCTTTATTTGGAATCATGCTTTTTGTGTTTATGCTTTATATACTCAGGGGCATTATGGTTCCAATTGCTTTTTCATTAATGATCGCTATACTTTTAAATCCTCTTGTAAATATATTATTGCGAAAAAAAATAAATAAAGTTGTTGCCATAAGTATCACCTTATTATTTGCGATTGCTTTTGTAGCCGGATTAATGTTTTTTGTATCCTCGCAGATGGTAAAGTTTTCTGACAATATGCCGGTATTGGAACAAAAATTTTCATCCCTTTTTCACAGCCTGCAACTATGGATGCAAAATACATATTCATTAACGCTTGCCAAACAAAGTCAATTAATATCTGAAGCCGGTAACAGCCTGAAACCTTTCATAGGGCAAACACTTGGAACACTCTTTGGAGTTTTCAGCTTAGTATTCCTTTTGCCTATTTATATTTTCCTTATGCTATTTTACAAAACACTTATTCTTAATTTTTTGTACGAAGTCTTTGCAGAAAAAAATTCCGTCCAGGTTAGTAATGTTTTGCAGGAAACTAAAAATGCAATTCAGAGTTATATGGTGGGGTTACTTTTTGAGGCCATTATTGTGGCCCTTTTAAATTCTGTGGCCTTATTAATTCTTGGAGTTCAATACGCAATTTTATTGGGTGTAATAGGAGCGCTGTTGAATGTGTTGCCATATATCGGAGGTATTATTGCCATTGCCCTTCCAGTCCTTATAGCCACTATCACTAAAGATGGCTATACCACTCAGATAGCAATTATTATTGCTTATGGCATTATTCAATTTATCGATAATAACATATTGGTGCCGCGAATTGTATCATCTAAAGTGAAAATCAATGCACTTGTTTCTGTGATCATTGTTTTACTCGGTGGAGCAGTTTGGGGAGTTTCCGGAATGTTTTTATCCATACCATTCATTGCTATACTTAAAATAATTTTTGACAGGGTGGAAGGATTAAGGCCCTGGGGAAAATTGCTTGGGACTGAAATACCTTTTTATCACAAAGGCCAATTGTGGAATCGCCGTAAAAAAAGAAAAGAATCGTTAAGTGAGCATATTGTAAAATAAGACTACTTACGGGATCATTGTAAATACTTCTGCTTTATTTTATTAATGATCAGGTTTTAGCCATCATAAAAAACATGGCAGCTACTGCTGATCCCATAGCTAAAAAAGTAATCCACAAAATTATTTTAGAAAGTATACCGCTTTTAAATTTGCCCATTATTTTTTCGTTCCCTGAAATTTTAATAATCAGAAAAAGGAGTGGCACTGCAGCTACACCATTTAATACCGCAGCATAAACCAATGCTTTTACGGGATTAATACCAACAAAATTTATTATTAAACCAATTATAGTAGCAATTGTAATGATACCATAAAAACCATGAGCTTTTTTCAATTTTAAATTCAATCCTGATTCCCAGTTAACTGCTTCGGAAACCGCATACGCGGCTGAACCTGAAAGAATAGGAACCGCTAAAAAACCAAGGCCGATAATTCCAATAGAAAAAATAAGTTTGGATATATAACCTGCGTGTGGAAAAGAATTCACCAAAGGCTCAAGGGCCTTTGCCGCATCAGCCGCGGTTTTTATATCTGTAACTCCGCTATTGTGCAACACAGTTCCGGCAACTACCATTATACTCCAGGTAGTAAATTCAGAAATGATCATCCCGGCATTATTATCAATTCGCATGGAATGGATATTGCTCCACCGGATTTGTGGCAATCCCTTTTTTATCAATTTTTTTGCTTTCACTTCTTCAACCTCCTGCGATGTTTCCCAAAAAAACATGTAGGGAGAAATAGTAGTGCCTAAAACGCCGGTAATAATAAATAAGAATGCAAAATTAAATTCTATATGAGGAATAAAAGTTGCTTTAAGAACAGAAAGCCAGGGCATTTGAACAATAAAAACGGTGATAGGATAAGCCAACAAAGAAAGCGCAAGCCATTTCAATATTCTTGCATAAACTTTATACGTAGTAAAAATTTCTAAAATTAAAATGCTTGCTGTAAAAAGCAAAGTCCAAACTGCAAAAGGTAATGGAACTATTAATTTGGCGGCGGCGGCCATAGCACCAATATCTGCACCAATATTAATTACATTGGCAATCAATAAAAGGCCAACTGCAACATACACAACTTTTGCATTATAATGTGCTTTTACATTTGCCGTTATCCCTTTACCAGTTACCATTCCGATTCTGGCACATGCTTCCTGCACGCCAATCATAAACGGAAGCATATACAACGCAGTCCATAATTGTGCATATCCAAATTGAGCACCAGTTTGCGAGTAAGTAGCAATGCCGGACGGATCATCATCTGCAGCACCGGTAGTAAGTCCGGGACCAAGTTTTGATAAAAATTTTCGAAATTTATTTCGTTTAACTATAGGCTTTTTTTCCGTGACCATTTTAAACTATTGAGATTGTAAGTTAGTTAAAACCGAAAAATGTAATTACAATTTATTTTAAACGAAATCCATCCATTGTTTTTTATTCATTTTAAAATAAAAGGCAAATGTTTGTCTGAAAAAAATCAAATGAATTAAGTTTGAAAAAAGAAATAACAATGATAAAAAAAGAGATTCAATTTTTTGGAGGTCCGCAAAGCCGCTGGAAAGATTTTAAATATACGGTAAGTGTTTTTTTCGAATTTATTAAAGGATTGAGGGCATTGCATTTTGTAGGCCCATGTGTTACCGTTTTTGGATCGGCCCGTTTTAAAGAAGACCATCCATTTTACATACTGGCCAGAAAACTATCCGGAGAGATTGCCCAGCTTGGTTTTACAATAATGACAGGTGGTGGCCCTGGAATTATGGAGGCTGCGAATCGGGGCGCAAAAGATGTTGGCGGCAGAAGTGTTGGTTGTAATATTGTATTACCCCGCGAACAGAAGCATAATGCCTATCTTGATAAATGGGTTGATATAAAATATTTTTTTATCAGGAAAATGCTACTCATAAAATACTCGTATGCGTTTGTGGTAATGCCCGGAGGCTTTGGCACTTTAGATGAATTTTACGAAGCCCTTACTTTAGTTCAAACAAGAAAAATTAACATTTTCCCAATTATAATTTTTGATAAGGAATTTTATCAAAAAATTTTAGAACATAATAGGAAAATGGCTGAAGCAGGAACCATTTCAGTAAGTGATGAAAATCTTTTTTTAGTTACTGATTCTATTCCAGAAACCATAGCCTACATTAAAGAAAAAAGTATCATGGCATTTGGTTTAAAGTATATGAAACCTCAAAAACCATTCTGGGGATTTTTTGAAAAAGGCCTTCAAAGGATTTTTTAATTTTGTTTTTCACGCAATCAAATTTAGATCTAACAATTATAACATGGCCAATTCTGGTAGATTATTTGTAAGTAACTCAATAAGCAATAGTTAAGAATTTCGGCTCAAAAAAAATAGTCAACATGTTTACAGATGCCACTCCTGAAGAAATAAATAAAGTGATGAAGTATGCCTGGGAGGCGTTTCATCAATACAGAAAAATGTCATTAAAACAACGTGCCGGTTTCATGCGGGCAATTGGTATAGAATTAGAAATTATCAGTAAAGATTTGATTCTGCAAGCCATGAGTGAAACCAACTTATCTGAAACAAGGTTAAGGGGTGAGCTTGACAGAACTATTTTACAATTAAATCAATATGGCGCTGCAAGCGAAAGCGGCCAATGGCTTGAAGCCAGGATTGATACGGCTATTGCTGACAGAAACCCTCCAAAATCCGACATAAGAAAAATGCTGATACCACTTGGCCCGGTCGTAGTTTTTGGCGCCAGCAATTTTCCATTTGCTTATTCTACAGCTGGCGGTGATACAGCTTGTGCATTTGCTGCTGGTTGCCCTGTAATAATAAAAGCTCATCCGGCACATGCGCAAACATCAGAAATGGTAGCCGGGGCAATTTTTAAAGCAGCGGTTAAATTCAATATGCCAAAAGGTATTTTTGCTCATTTGCATGGTGCAGGTTTTGAAGTAGGAAAGCAATTGGTAATGCATGAATATACCAAAGCTGTTGGTTTTACCGGATCCTTTTCAGGAGGAAAACAATTATTTGATTGGGGCAACCAGAGAAAAGTTCCCATACCTGTATTCGCCGAAATGGGAAGCATCAATCCTGTCTTTTTATTACCTGAAAAATTACAACAATCTTACCCTGAAATAGCAAAAACATATGCAGGTTCTATTACTTTAGGCGTAGGTCAATTTTGTACCAATCCAGGTCTGATCATAGGATTAGAAGGAGAAATTTTGAATAAATTTATTACGGCTCTCGGTAAAGAAATTGAACAGGTAGCACCCGGAAAAATGTTGCACCCCGGTATTGCAAAGGCCTTTGAAGAAAAGAGAAAAAATGCATTGCAGCAAAAAAATATTAATACAGTTGCCGTTTCTGTTATAGAGAAATATGAAAACGAAGGCACGCCCACCATAGCAACTGCCAAAGGAGAAACTTTTCTATCCAATCCAGTTTTACACCAGGAAGTTTTTGGCCCATATTCGTTGGTAATCCGATGCAAAAATATCGACGAAATGATTGAAGTGGCCAACCAACTGGAAGGACAATTAACTTCCACCTTAATGGCAACAGATAATGATTTTGCAGCAAATAACGAATTGACAGAAGCAATAAAAAATATTTGTGGCAGATTTATTTTAAATAATGTACCAACAGGCGTGGAAGTTTGTTTAAGTATGCAACATGGCGGTCCATTCCCGGCTACAACAGATACAAGATTTACATCAGTAGGTGCCGATGGCATTAAACGTTTTGCAAGGCCAATTGCTTTTCAAAACTGGAGTGATCAATTCTTACCAGATGAATTGAAAAATGAAAATCCTTTGAATATTTGGAGAACATTGAATAATCAACTTACGAAAGAGCCGATCCTACAATAGATGGTAAATCCGAAATAAATTTTACTGAAATTTTTCTAAAACTGAATGAACTGTATTTTAACATGAAATTTATCAACTACGCATATCAAAATGAACCGAATATTAAATAATTAACTTTATTCAAAAATAATATACCATGAATCTTGACCTTAAAGGAAAAAAAGCCATAGTCTGTGGAAGCACACAGGGCTTAGGTTTGGCATCTGCTATTGAACTTTCATTATTGGGCGCCGAAGTAACTTTACTGGCACGAAATGAAGAAAAATTAAAAGAAGCGATAAAAAAATTAGACATTTCAAAAAATCAAAAGCATCAATATATTGTTGCTGATTTTATAAATCCAGAAAATGTAAAAAGGGCAATTTCAGAGTATATTGATAAAAAGAATACCGTAAACATTTTAGTAAATAATACTGGTGGCCCCAAAGGTGGAAATGCCATAGATGCTACGCCTGAAGAATTTTTAAATGCCTTCAATAGTCATCTTATTTGTAATCAGATTTTAGTACAATCCGTTTTAGCGTCTATGAAAGCAAGTGGTTATGGGCGGATTGTAAATATTATATCCATTTCAGTAAAACAACCGATTGTTGGCCTTGGGGTTTCTAACACGATCAGGGGCGCTGTAGCCAGTTGGTCAAAAACTTTAGCAAACGAATTAGGACAATTTGAAATCACAGTAAACAATGTACTTCCCGGATATACCAGGACAGCGAGGTATGATTCTTTAATTGAAAATAAATCTGCCACTACAGGAAAAAGTAAAAAAAAAATAGAAGCTGATTTATTATCGGGCATTCCATTAAATAAAATAGGCGACCCTACTGAGTTTGGAGCAGCGGTAGCTTTTCTTTGTTCACCTGCTGCATCTTACATTACAGGTATCAATTTACCCGTGGATGGCGGAAGGCTCGCTTGTCTTTGAAAATTAAAAGTGAATAGCATACAGCAATGCAAAGGATCGATGCTAAGCACAGCCACCAATTAGAGCAAATGATAATTTTTAATCTTTCCATTTTTCAGGAAAAAATTTTATGCCTAAACTAAAATAACGAGGCATATAATTATAACTTTCGGATGACTGGCTTATGTTTGTTATATAATTTTCTGTAATTGTTTTTGCATTGAAAATGTTTATAGCCCCTAACTGTATTTGCCACCGGGACGTTGATCCAATAAACTTATAAATATTGCAAGATAATATCGGTTTTATCAATTGGTTTTCTTTTGCAAGCGCAGAAGAATTCATAAGCCAATAGGTACGCAGATTAAAAAATAAACCTTTTGCTATTTTATTTTCACTTTTCATATCCAAAAAAAAGCGGCTGTTGTTTGCCTGTTCGCTAAAGGAAAATTTTTGATGTAACGAAAAATCAAGTGATTGATAAGGAGCTATTTTCCACTTAAAGCCACTGATAATTACTGAACTGTTTACATCAAACCTGGTTTCTTTATTTTGATTTAAAATATAACCATCATTATTTATAAAAAAGAGGAACACATAAGGATTGATCCCTTTGGTCTGGCTTCTGACAAAAAGCCATGAGAGATAACCATTCCATTGCCGGGAACTCCGGTAGTTGACGAAAGTTTGAGTTAAAAATAAATTTTGGTCAAAATTATTATTTACTATAACAGGATTATTATTTCTATTATATTCAACACTTAATCCAAACTGCCCAATTTTTTTTGTAAGATGATTGATATCCAAACGCCATGTATTTTTTTTATAAGGAACTAAATACAAATTCCCTTTTGTTATCAAATTAATATTTGAACTATCCGGAAGAGGCAAAACATTTTGCAAGTCTGGATTTATTTGCCCAACTGTATGTGTAAACGAAAACTTTGTACGTGTGTTAAATTTATACTCTGCGTATAAATGAGGAAGTGTTGTTAAAACATTAGTATTGTTGACCAAAGAATCATAATTGTTACTTCTATAAGAAGTTGTTAATATTCCGAAGCCCACAATCGCAGAAAATTTAGGCTTTTTAAAAAATAAAAATGCCTGTGCATACGATTGCAGATTGGCTATTTCAATATTTCTAGCAGAAATAGAGGGGTTTGAAAAATTTTCATTTCCATATATTCTAAAACCCTGCTGTAAAAAATTGTATTTATTCATTGTAACACCAGCATTCGCATCTAACAACAAATAATTATTTAACGGAGTACTATGTTCTGCCCTCAACGCTATTGATGATTGATTGTCTTTTGATGTAATAAAATTATTATTGGTTAATAGAGGACTTCCATTAGTAAAAAGTTGGTTTTGATAAGCATTATCGGCCTTTCCGCCAGAGTAAACAACATCGCATTGAATGGTTGTTTTTTCTGCTGGCTTTTCATACTTATGCTCCCAATATATGCCTGTTACCCCTTGCCAATGATGGCTTTTGTAATATTGGTTATTAAAGAGCACTGTTGATTGAAGAACAGAGTCTTTATTCATTAAACTACTATTAGAAGCAAGGACGATTGCATTATTATCATTCTGATACCTTCCGCCTAACTTAATTTGTATTTTATTTTTATCATTGGGAGACCAGTCTAATTTTGACTCGAACGTAGCAAAGGCTGGTTTATTTTTTGTACTATCTGTATTGTTTTTTTCTTGCGTGAATGGAGTATAAAATTGTTTGCTCAATTTTGTGTTTTCAATACTGGCATAGTCTTTATAAAATAATCCGTACGTTTTCCATTCAGCATTTTTCAACACTTTTGTGGCGTTAAAACCGCCGCTTACAGATTTGCGGATACCTTTTGTAAGAGCAGCAAAATTTTGCAGTTCATTTATTTCGGTTGTTTGCAATAAGGATGGAGTATAATATAATTTCTTTGTAACCAAACCCGTTTCACCTGCAATTAATGCGGCATTAAAGGTTTTGAATAAATCAACTGGAGAAAATGCCCGTTCGTTCGTATTATTGTAATTAATAAAAATGTTATTCAGGGCTGTTGGTGTAATTGTATTTATGCGTGCAGCGCTGCTAAACCGGCCAGTAGTGCCTGCTGTAATACTTGCTTCGCCATAAATTCCATTATGCTTATCTCTTTTCAAATGCAGGTTCATGTTGGTGCCTTCATCTAAAATCTCTAATTGTTGCACCATATCTGCCTTTACAGATTCTAATACCGCTTTAGGATTGCCTCCAAAAACTTCTTTGCCATCTATGGTAATTCGATCTATTTTTTTACCCATTGCCTGCACGCCTCCATTTTCGGTAACACTCATGCCAGGTACATTATCTATTAGGTCTGTGGCATTGGAATGAGGCCTTACCTGTATTTTATCTACCGGTATTACCATTGTATCACCCTTCATTTTTATTCCATTATCAGCCTTAACAATTACGTCTTTAAGCGTTATAACTCTTTGATTTAATTCCAAAATAATGGTCGCATTGGCACTAAGTGTATCAAATTTCCATGTCCGGTTTTGAATGGCACAGCCGGCTCTTTCTGCCATCGCATGATATTCTACGCCTTTAATGCCGTAAAATGTAATGCAGGTATCTGCGTAAATTGAATTGTTGAAATAAATGTTTTTAGTTGCAGTGTAGATAACCAATTTTGCAGCAGAAGAGATATTGTCAACAGCCTTAGTTGAAATACAAATCTTTACGGGTTCATTTTGCGTATATGCGGAATAAAAAGTTACAATTAGAAAAAACAGGAAAACCATTTTTTTGAGCATCAGCTTAATTGAATATTTTTACAAAATAATCTAAATTTATTTTAATAAATATTGCTAAAGTAAAAGGTAAAAGTTAATGTATAAAAAAATATTGGGGTTTATTCTTTCCTTATGTATTCTTTCAAGTTTTAATTCGTATAGTCAAAAAGCCATACATTTTTGTAAAGATGGATGTGCTGTAAAAAGTGTGGTGACCATTCAACAGGAATCATCTTCAATAGGTGCAGATAAAAATGATGTGCAAAGTGCGTTAGCTTATAACCCTTCCAACTCTTCCAAAAAAATATTCAGCAGACTAATTACCTTTTCAGAGAAACAACCCGGTGATAAAATTTTTGTTAAGCGTACATTTGACAGAATACAAACATCTATACCAGGACCTGTAGGAGTAGAAGAATATGATTCCAATAATCCTTTTGAAGAAGGTGAAGGGGCAAAAGGTTTTGTACATTCCTATTTGCCTTATTTAAAGAAAAATATAAAAGACACTATTTTCGTAAATACATACAATGATTTTTTGCCGGGAAAGAATTCAGGCAATGAAGCTTTTGAAAAATGGTGGAGCGATGGATTACCAGTATTAGATACTGTGAAGTTAATATCCGGCATATATTTCACTAAAATAATGCCTGTAAGTTTATCAGCAGGTACCTCATGGACAGATTCTGTTTCCACTCCGACTTATACAGTTACTACTAAGTACACAATGGTGAAAAAGGAAAATAACAAAATATTCTTACTATTAAACAGTACCCAGGTATTTGGCGCAAATAAAACTGTAGCATCGTCAGATAATAAAGTTGCTGGTTCTATTTCTTTAACCAGTAGTATTAAAAGCAAGCAGTTTTATGGCGAAATAGTTATGGAGTCGACAACGCTGTTTATTGATACCATGCAACTGAAAACGGTTACAGAAAGCAGTATTGAATTTAACGGCAGTGAGCAAACTGCTGTGAAACGTGGTATTATCACTGTGGTAAATGAGATGATAACAAAATAAGGAGAATACGATTAAAAATCTCATTCTTACTTTATCCTCGAATGAGATTTTACAAAATCACTAACCAGGTAACTGATCAATTTCCCGGTAGAAGAATTGGTTTCCCCGGTATCTAACCTGGTAGCACCTTCACAAATATGCACATACGCAATCTTGGCATCTGTGGCTACAAAATTTATGTACTGTCTTGCATGAAGAGCACTCAAACCACTGGGAGTAGAAGCGCTTGCTAAAATATTTTCAATTACGTCAAGATCGAGTTCAATGCCTGTATAATTGTCTTCTGTAAAACCAGTGGCATGGGCAATCGCCTGGATAAAATTTCTTTTTTCATGAATAAAAATATCTTCATAAGTAACACAATCAATAAATGGATTGTTCGCCATATCGATCCATACATTTTGCTGTAAATAGTTTTCATGAATACCAACCATGCAGTATTTATTCAAATATCCATCCTCATCGGCATAACGAAAAGCATTGCCGGAATGCCTTCCTTCTAATGGGCGGTAATCTGCATGCGCATCCAGATTGATACAATTAATTTGGGCCAGTTGCAAAAGCTCTGCCTTATACAATCCTTTAGCAGCGCCCTTTATAGCAGGATAAGCATTATTATGCCCACCACCAATTATTATTGGCATTTTTTTGTATTGGGTAATTATTTTTACCATTTCTTCTACAGCTCCATCTATTTTATTTACAAAATGGCGATAGGCAATTATTTTTTCATCATCGGTAGGCGCATTTACATTTATTAATTTTTGAGCATCAATAAAATCAAAATGGCCGGCAATAAAAATATTTTCGCCACTAAGAAAATCATTGCTCTGAATATTTAAAAAAAAATCAAGAAAAGAAAACCAGGCTGAATCTGCACCTCCATTCCCAAGATTGGCTTTTACGCCAATATCTTCGGGCACTCCAAAAATGATATACTTTGCCTGTGTTTCCGAAATCCTTTTTTCAAAATCATTTGTACTATCGCAAAGAACTGTTTCTCCCATCTTTGTTTCATATCTACGGATTTTTGTAAGAGAAAGAATATCCGTTTTGTCGTATCGTTTAAAGTAGGCAAGCATAATTGAATTTATAAGAGTTTACAAAAATATTAATTTAAATAAAAGATCCGTTTATCATTACCTTATCAATTAAATTATTTCCAAAAG
>DATCMY010000290.1:0-2433 GCA_036565505.1 Hanamia sp. | reverse complement strand
TATCTTTTATGTGTTCGCTTTTGGCACTGACAGAAGGAATCCGCAGCAATTCCATCATTTCATTTAAAAATCGTTCTTTATTTTTTTCCTGGTATTCTTTCCATGATTCCATAAAAACTTATATCTTTTAATAAATGTAATTCAACGAATATAGAACATTTGAGTAAAATAAAATTTACCAAAAAGATTAACGAATTTCTTTAAAAGAACTCCTTAGAAATTTGTTTATCATTCATAGGATGTTATACATTTGCACCAGATTGCTTTTCAATTCATCAGCCTTTGTTTTAGTTGTATCTTTTTATTTAATGATGCCTCTACTACAAAGGCTGAGTCCATTTAAGGAATAGATATTCTTAAAAAATTCAGTTCTTAATAACCATACCAAAAACGCGCATAATACTTAACCTTATTTTTTTAATAGTGCGAAAATAATATTCCTTATTAAATAATTGGGAATCGTGCATTGCTTTATAAGTTAGAAAAAATCCAACAGGAGAAAGGATGATTACCGGCAACCACATACCAAAAAGAGGATAAACTAAATTATCTTTTGTAAATTTTTCACCAAATATATTCAACAGGTAAAATATCATGAAGAAAAGCAAGGCCATTACCAAAGGCATGCCCAATCCGCCTTTCCGAATGATGGAGCCAAGCGGGGCACCTATAAAAAATAAAACCAGGCATGCTACAGAAAGCGAAAGTTTTTTATGCCATTCTATTTTATGTTGAGTAATATCGTCATTTCGGTTTTTAGAATCACTACTTATTATCTCAAGGATATTTCGTGTATTTCCTGTTGAATTTAATGCCTGGCCATTTACAGTAGTTTTTAAACTATCGGGAATAAGATCATCAAAAGATTTTATCTCTTTTTTACTAATTATTTTTTCAGCTACTGCCATTTCTTTTTTGGGAGTAACAGAATCCTTGTATTTGGTATAAGGTATATAAACAGTCATATCCCGATGCGTATTTTTTGCAATAGAATCAGGAATTTTTTTAAGTGAATCAAGGTCTACATTCAATTGCCGCATCGTCTTCATTCTGATATTATTCATGAATAGGCTGTCTGAAGTTTTTTGAAGATTGAGCTGGCTCAGATCAAATAACTTATTGTATTCCTGGAATCCCAAATTGATAAATTCAGTTTTTGTTGAATTGAATGTTCCTTTTTCTTCATACCTGTTTCCATTCTGTAACCTGAATTCAAGAAACTTTTTATCATCACTCATGGTCATTTTACCTTTTTCTGAAATGATGGTGTTATCCTGTATTCCATTCGATTGTTCATAGATCAAAACATCATGCAAAGTGCTTTTATCTTTTTCTTTTTTACCAACTTTTATAGAAAACCCCCGAAAGCCATTATAGAAAACGCCGTCTTTTAAATCAAATGCCGGGCTTTTTTGATAGATATCATGGTAGATTACTGCAAATTTTAAATTAGCTACCGGGGCAATATAATTAGCAAACAAAAAAGCAACGCCTGATAGTATAACAGATATAAAAAATAAAGGGCGCATAAATCTTAGCAAGGAAATTCCTGAGGATTTTATGGCCACCAGTTCAAAATTTTCGCCCAATTTTCCAAATGTCATTATTGAAGAAAGCAGAATAGCGATAGGCATAGCAAGGGTTACCAGCGTAGCGCTTGCATAAATTAGAAATTCAATTAAAGTTAAAAAATCAAGCCCTTTGCCTACCAGGTCATCAATATATTTCCACAATATCTGCATCATAAATACAAATAATGTAATGAAAAATGTAGCGATAAATGGCCACACAAAAGCTTTCAGAATAAGTTTGTCAAGTTTTTTGAGCATCTAAAAAAATCTGGAATCCGGTTAATCTCTTTTGTTGTAAATTTCAAATTATGAACGACCAGGCAAAAATACATCTTTCAACTCTTGAAATGGAACTAGTAAATAATAAGGAGTGGATATTTACAAAAAAACAAATAATCGAGAAAGTGTATTTACTCTTTGGCGATTTGCATCATAGCTATAGAAAAATCGTTGAAGATGAAAAGCAGTTTCTACCTGCAATTTTTCAAAGACCGGGTGGTAAAATATCTAAAGGTGAAAATTATAAAGGGCTTCCCTATCTGATTCTTGATTACCCGGCTATTTTCAGTAAAGAAAATATTTTTGCTATAAGAACGATGTTTTGGTGGGGCAATTTTTTCAGTATTTCCTTGCATCTTTCAGGGGAAAATTTTAAAAATACCAATCCCGTTTCTCATTTGCTTGCTTCTTTTCAACGGAACAATTTTTTTGTTTGTATCAATGAAAATGAATGGGAACATAGCTTCAATTCAACTAATTTCATTGATATAAAAGAAATGGATGAGAAGCAAATTAAAAATATCTGTAAAAAAGACTTTTTTAAAGTTGCTAAAAAAATTGAATTAAGCAAGTGGAATAATGC
>DATCMY010000289.1:0-10392 GCA_036565505.1 Hanamia sp. | reverse complement strand
CACTTTTCACTTCTTGCCTCTTGCCTCTTGCCTCTCGCCTCTCGCCTCTCGCCTCTCGCCTCTTGCCTCTTTGCCTTTTACCTCTTGCCTCTTTGCCTTTTGCCTCCTGCCTCTTTGCCTCTTTGCCTTTTGCCTCCTGCGAAATGGTAAGATTTTTGCTACATAAGTACAAGTTTCAATAGTTCTTTCTCATTATTTTATTTAACCTAAAAAAAAGAGACAATTTATGGACAGTTCAAATTGCAATTGCTGCTGTGGATGTCAATATTCCACACCACCCTGGTGGGTAACGATGGGTTTCGTTTCCCCTTACAATAATCAACAGGTGCAAATGCCTCCCGCTGCACCCTATCCTACCGGCGGAACAGTAAATGTGAGGCCACCAACCGGCACCGCTGTACCTCCTGCACAAGGTGGAAATACCAGTGGCGGGGGCGGGCTCGGGGGTATTATTGGAGGCATATTAAATCCCCTGGGAGGTTTACTTGGCGGACTTTTATAAAATCAATATTATGCACGAAGAAAAAAAATTCCTTGCACTTTTGCAGGTTACTGTGCCGCCGGATACGGCGCTCACGGTTAATTCAGAATTGAAAATTCTCGTAATGCTTGGCATCGTTTCAAATCCTGAATTGGTGAGTTCGATAGAGATAGCAGGCACATTGATACCCCCCTCAACCCCGGCTACGCTTCATGGTCTTATTGTATTGCTTGGCAACCTTATTAAGAAGCATCCAAAAGCCACTAAAGCGCATAATGATGCGGTGGCTAATTTAATTAAAAATTTTACAGACGTTCCGGATGCAGTGCTTACTTATGGTACATTTCTACCCATTTGTGAAGCGCTTATGAAAGCAGTACCACATAAGTTTACAAAGGCTGAGATTGAAGCTGCTGAAAAAAAATAGGGGTACCTGTTAATCTTGAAATACGTGTTTTTCTCACAAAAGAAAAACAAAGGAGAGTATTTCCCTTTTACCAAGGTTTGATGACATAGAAGCTTTATCCGGAATTAAAACAGATGTAATACCAAAGCGCTCTATAAAACCGGAATACCTGCATATTATAGAAAAATATATGGTATATGTCTGAAAGAAGACCCTCTGCTTATATTAATGATATTCTTAAATGCATTCAGCACATAAAGGAATATACTAACAACCTTTCCTTTGAGGAATTTTCTTCTAATTTTATGATGGTGGAAGCATGCTGTATAAATGGCAATCCCCGATGTTTATTTAATAAGTGTAACCAAACCCTTGCTTGATTGTACAATATTGTCGTTGCCTATTAATTGTACCACCCACACATAAACACCTACAGGCTGGTCATTACCTTTGGAGGTACCATCCCATCCTTTATTCATATCTGTGGTCTCAAATATTTTTTCACCAAACCGGTTAAATATAGAAAGCCTGAACTCTTTAACAGGATAAGGATATTTCACCCTGAATACATCATTTAATCCATCACGGTTAGGAGTAAATGCATTAGGCAACACCAGGCTGCAGACGCCATGATTGATAAAAACGGCATCGAAATAACTGCCGCAAATATTACTGGCCTTCAAACTAAAAAGGCCGGTGTCCTTCGCTGCATAATTGGGCTGCGTGCTCCCATCCTGCCAAAGAAAATTGGCTGGTACATTTAAATGTGGTTGCAATAGAATGGTTTGGCCCTGGCAAATAGAAGTATCCCTGCCCAGCGTAAACTGCGGCTTATCCAGGTAATTAATTTGTACAGTATCTTTTGCAATACAGCCGTTAAGGTTTACCGCCACATTATAAACACCAGCCTTATTCACTAAAAGATCCGGCAAGGAGGATCCATCCTGCCATAAATAAATAGCATTGGCATAAGTAGCATCTAATGTATAGGTGGTACCGGTGCAGATAGTGGTATCATTTCCAAGATATGCCACAGGATTGTTTTTGTAGCCAATGATAACCGTGTCTGTAGCTGTGCAGCCTAGCTGTGTTACGGCCAGCGAATACATACCCGGCTGGTTTATGCTGTATAGATTAGCGGTACTACCATCGTTCCATAAATACGTAGCGTTGGGCAGATTAAAATGGTAAGTGTAAACAGTATCCCTGCAAAGAGTGGTATCGCTGCCCAGGGTAAATACGGGTAGTGGCGCTATGTTTATTATCTGCAAAGTATCGAACGAGGTACAACTGTTGGCTGCTGTGGCTTTTACAAAATAGGTTTCCTTTTGGTTTACAGTTACCTGCTGAGTTGCCGCGCCGTTGCTCCAGACATAGCTGTTGAAACCGGCACCTGCATTGAGTGTTAATGATTGACCTATACAAAGGCTGGTATCGTTTCCTAAATGAATTGAGGGCGATGTAAATACCTTTATGTTTACGGTATCACTTACTATGCAGCCGGGCCATTTTTGAGCAGTGGCTATATAAAAGGTATCTGTCATTGGCAAAACACTTATTGTGAGCCCGGTATCGGCACTTATATTATAGGATGGCTGCCATTGATAATTTACAAAACCGGGAGTAGCAGATAAATGAACGGTATCGCTATTGCAACGCAGGGTATCTGCACCAATGCTAAAAGGGAAATTAGCCGCGGCAACAATTATGGTATCAGAAAAATGATAACCACAAGGGTCACTTGCCGATACATAATATTTCCCCGGATTAGTGATGGTTAAAACAGGATCTGTACTGCCATCCTGCCAAGCATACACGCTAAAGCTGCTACCTGCATGTAATATCATACTATTTCCTTTACACAAAACAGTATCAGAGCCCAGGTTTATTGACGTTTGCAGCCTTATTATATTCACGGTAATGGAATCAGCAGCCGTTATATAACATTTATCCGTGGGCAAAGTTGCATATAATTTCCCCTGCCAGTTTACGTTTTTGAAATGGATCATTACGGAAGAATCATCTTGTACTTCCAGGCTGTCTATACCGGTACTATCAATATTCCACTGAACTATACCACCACAGGAAGGATTTTTATAAGCAGTAAACAGAACCGATAGCTGGCTGCCGCAGATAAAAGGATTACCATGAATTTTTACGGTATCGCAATAATTAACCTGCTTGCAGGGGTCGATACTTGATACCTTCAATGTATCGTTTTGAGTAAGGTTGTAATGTACGGACTGTACTTTATTATTGATATTGGTATCGAGATAATAATACCCCGGATCTTCAATAATATGTAAGGGCAAAAATTGCATGAAGAAAGTATCCTTGCCCAGACACAAGGAGGAAGTATCACTGTTATGCATTTTTCTAAATTCAATTGAACTTTTGGTTCCGCCTTCAAAATAAGATTGAGCGAAAATAAAGCCATTATCTTTCGTATAGGAGAATCCGTTGTATCCTGGTAATGAAATGTTGAAATAATCTGCTTTGCGCTGGTTTTGAAATTGTTGGTTTTCAAAAGTTCCGAAATACAGGCTGGCATCAGAAGATCCTTTGTATTCAAAAAGAGAGATGAGACCTTTCCCGGATTTATCAATAAACAACTGATTACTGCCATCACTTGCATGCAAAGCAGAACTTATCGTGTATGCATTAACTAAATTGAATGAAGCATCAAACTCTATTATCCCAAAATGATCTATAACAGGAGTAGTACTGAGAAAATCTGAAATTAGTTTCCCGGATATTATATAATGACCATTTGATAACCGGGTGCAATGATTTTCGTAATAGGTAAAGTTTTTATAGAATTCCTCGTTCTTATCAATATAATCGGGTCGGAAGAAACGCTTTGCAATCAGGTTACCTGTATTATAATCAAGAGTAAGAAAATTTATTGCGGCAGATGTAGTTGGATAGCCGGCACCATGGCTAATACCTACTTCAGCTATCTGGCCATTTTGAATATAAACAGAGATCCCTTCAGCCCCAAACTTGTAGGAACCATCATTTCCATAGTTGGCATCCCATACAATATTCCCCGCACTATTAAGTCGAATGATAGTTTCGAAGTTGCCGGAAGAATTACTGGTATTGGATGTTCCACATAAAATAAGATCCCCGTTCAATCCCTCTGTAGCATTGGAAATAATTATATGAAAATTACCCGGCAGAAAATCGGTAATAGTACTATGTAAACCTGTTTGCCAAATAATGTTACCGTC
Organism: Hanamia sp.; assembly: GCA_036565505.1. GTDB lineage: Bacteria > Bacteroidota > Bacteroidia > Chitinophagales > Chitinophagaceae > Ginsengibacter. The sequence continues at coordinate 6,272 of DATCMY010000289.1, read as the reverse complement.
CTTAGTGAGGTGGTATATTATAGTATTACTTGAACTTAATCCAGAAGTTGTATCAATACCAGCTACACAAATGATGTCTTTATTACTTAGTTCAAAAGCGTCATACATAGCAAATAAAGAGAACGTTATAGGGCTTGTAGTGTCAAACTGTTTTATCCAAACTAAGTTTCCCATCTCATCAATTTTCAGTAATAAAGCATAACTGTGCCAGGTAAAGTTGGGCAGGTTGGATGTATCATAAATCAATGCCGGAATCAGGACGCTCCCGTCAGCCAGAGGTACCACTTTCTCTACAAATATCCAACTGTTATAAATACCAAGCAGCCGAATAAAAGAAGTGTCAATACAGAGGTTATTGCCTTGCGTCCTTTTTATTGGCTGAACGTTCAGAATTTGTGCTTTAGAGATTTTGCCTGTTTCCCGGTTTATATAGTTTTTAATTGAATCTGGCGTCAGCAATTGTGCAACAGATAACCTATCACCCGGAGGTGGTATGTTTTTTATATGCCGTGATGGTATATTGAAAGTTTTGTATTGACTTGCTTTTAATTGTACTTCACGAATATATTTTTGCCATTGAGCTTCACCATTATTCTGAGAGAATGATATCAAATGCAAGCAGATAGTAAAGAAAACAAAAAAGTAAGCAGTTTTCATAAAAGAATAAAAATAAGATATTATCTGTTGATGCCAACTAATTTCCAGAGATGTTAATAGTCTTTTACAAAACCAGGAAGGTAATGCAGTGATCTTATTTTAATTTATAGTATTTCAAAAAAACCTTTTTGGTTTAGTGATCCTTAAATCTGTCTGCATGACACCGATTCATTTTCGTGAATAATGTTTATTATTGTAATACCATCTTGATTTAATAAGTAGTCCAAAGGACTACGTTGAAATCTTAGATGGTATTATGCCGATAGAAAAAGGCATTGGACTATTTGATGGTATAATCGGTTTAACGCATTATTTATTGATCACAAGGCCAACCCTGGCATAGATAGATAATAATAAAAGTTCATTACCAAAACACAATTAATCTTTACAAAATGGAAAGAAGAAACTTTATTAAAAACAGCTCACTGGCGGGGCTTACACTTGCCTCTATGGGGGTTATAGCTTCTTGCAATACTTCTCCTGTAAAAGAGAAAAAAGAAGAAGTAGAAAAGACGCCAACACCGAATACGGGAGATTTTGAACTGAATGAAATTACCATTGATGCGCTACAGAAAAAAATGCAAAGCGGTGAATATACATCAAGGTCAATCACGCAATTGTATTTAAACCGCATTGATGCCATTGATAAAAAAGGACCGGCCATCAACTCTGTAATCGAATTAAATCCTGATGCCCTTGCCATGGCCGATAGCATGGATATGGAAAGAAAGAATGGAAAAGTGCGTGGGCCCATGCATGGCATTCCGGTTTTAATAAAAGATAATATAGATACCGGCGACAACATGATGACCACCACCGGCGCGCTTGCCCTTGTAGGAAATAAAGCGGCTAAAGATGCTTTTATCATCAGGCAATTGAGAGACTCAGGAGCGGTATTATTGGGAAAAACAAACCTGAGTGAATGGGCCAATTTCAGATCAACAAGATCAACAAGCGGATGGACAAGCAGGGGCGGACAAACAAAAAATCCCTGTGTGATCGATCGCAGTCCCTGTGGCTCCAGCTCAGGATCGGGAGCAGCAGTGGCGGCTAATCTATGCGCTGTCGCTATCGGCACAGAAACAGATGGATCTGTAATAGCGCCCTCTTCATTTTGCGGAATCGTTGGTATAAAACCAACGGTAGGTTTATTAAGCCGCAGTGGTATTATTCCTATTTCAAAAACACAAGATACAGCAGGCCCCATGGCACGAACCGTAAGAGATGCAGCCATATTATTAGGTGTATTAACAGGCATTGATGCTGATGATGCCGTAACCAATAACAGTAAGGGAAAAGCACAAAAAGATTATACCCAATATCTGGATGTCAATGGATTAAAGGGAAAGAAAATAGGCATTGAAAAATCTTTTTTAAAAGGGCATGAGGGCGTGGTAGGATTATATAAACAGGCGATAGATATTTTAAAAAAACAGGGCGCCACTGTTATTGAAATTGAACTGGTGAAAGACACTAATAAATTAGGTGAAGCAGAAAATACCGTTTTACATTATGAATTTAAAGATGGGGTAAACCGCTACCTTTCTACGGCCAATGCAAAGGTAAAAACGCTTGCTGATGTGATAGCTTTCAATAAAGCTAATGAGGCAAAGGCAATGCCCTTTTTTAAACAGGAAATTTTAGAAAGCTGCCAGGAGAAGGGCGGGCTCGACAGTAAAGAATATACGGATGCACTGGCGAAATCGTTGGGTGCCCGGAAATTAATAGATACGCTGATGAAGCAACACCAACTGGATGCTATTTGCGGCACCAGCATTGGTTTGCCCGGATGCATTGATCTTGTAAACGGGGATTATGATACAGGATTTTATTTTTGTCCGCCACCCGCAATGGCAGGATACCCGCACATAACAGTGCCTATGGGAACGGTGCACGATTTGCCGGTAGGGCTTTCTTTTTTCAGTACTGCTTATGATGAAGGCGGTATCTTGAAAGTGGCCTATGCTTATGAACAGGCAAGTAAAAAAAGAACAGCGCCTAAATTTATCAGTTCAATAATGGGATGAGGAATAAGGAATAAAAATTTATAGACAATTCTTTTCTGTGGGTATATTATTATTGGTCTGATGTGAGCTTTGTTTGGTAACCAGCACTCCTCGTTCTAAACTTAGTAGAAAATTCGATTAAGTAATTCCGTCAACCTTATTACCTTATTTTAAATAATCAATCCCAGGATGTTTGAAGGCCTTTTATCTATCCAACAATATTAAAATACACCCATCGCTTCCTCTGCCGCCTTTTTTACAATGCCCAGGTCATTTACACCTTTGAAGCCACTGAAGCCGCATGAAATACGGGTTTCAGTATCCAGTTGTATGGGCTGTCCCCCCTCCCATCCCATCAGGTCGGGCAATTCGATTCCAAAGTCGGTATAATCAAGTTTATCTGTAAATACCAGTCTTTCGTATTCACCGGTTTTATAGCCGGTTATCCAAACCTGTGAGGCTTTGCGATAAGCGACATCATAGAAGCCGCGTCCTCTTACTTTTTCATTGCCCCATATTTTTCCGTAAATATTTCCAGCATCATCAATGATGCAAACGGCCACATTTCCACCCGAAATATTCCAATCTGCTTCACTGGTTTTATAAGCCGGTATTTGAGCAGTTATACTTTCAAACATTTTATTGATTATTTGCTGCAGCTTTTCGTTAGTCATTATTTATATTTTTTTTAAATGCCGGAAATGTATCCCGGTTCTGTGTAACTTATTTGATTCAAGCATTAAATATAAAGAGGAATTATACTTTTATTCAGAATTTTTTTTCTAACAAAACAAGAAAATTTGTAAAAGAGATTTTTAAATGATAGCATCTTAAAAATCTTCCTGGTTTATTGCTCGCAACCTAATGATTATTTAGTATTTTAGCCATTATCAAAAAGACCATTTCCATATTTTTAATCCTATTACTCGGATTCAATTCGTTCGGGTTATTTTTTTTCTATTGGGGAGAAATCCAACTTTGTAAAATAAAAGCGGAAAAGTATACTGATGAGGATTATAAAATAACCGGAGAATCTGTCATTGTATTTTCATCCAACACCAAAGGAATTGCAAGGGTTAATAAAAAAGAAATTCGTGTTGACGGTAAATTATATGACATCGTAAAAACAGAGATCAGCCATGGAATTACGCTGTATTATACCCTGCATGATGAAGATGAAGACGAGTATGTACACGATCTTACCAATTGGGAAAAAGATAATTCGTCCGAAAAATCTTTGCCTGGCAAAACGATCAACCTGCAACTAACAAAATATTTTACGGTTGAAAAATCGCCAGCTTCCTTTGTAGCTTCTTCAACGCACTTATGCACTGATGTGAAAACAGCAAGTGATTCATTCCTGTATACATCTCCTTTAAAAAATATTCTCACTCCCCCACCGGATCATTTAGTATCCTGATTTTTTTACAACCATTTAAAGGCATCCTGTTTATTTATGTAAACAGGGTATTTCATTTTTATTAAATGAACAGAGCCTGAATTGAATCATTTTATCATCTTACCAAATTCTAATTCATGAAACAAATGAATGTTAACCCGAGATATATACTTTTATTTTCTTTGTTCTTTTTTATTCAATTTATAGCAGAAGCCCAGATATCGCTAAGCGGAAAAATAACGGAACGTAAAAACCAGGCAAGCCTGAGCGGTGCGTCTGTTTACATTCCTGATCTTAAAACAGGAGCAGTTTCAAAACAGGATGGCAGCTATGAAATAAAAAATATTCCTACCGGCACTTACCTGGTGGAAGTAAGCTTTGTTGGCTTTGCCTCACAAACAACAGAGATAAAAGTGAAAGGCCTTACTTATACAGATTTTGTATTAGACAGGTCGACCATTGAATCGCCCGAAGTGGTAGTTACCGGCGTTCCATCAGCCACGGAACAAAAAACGAATCCCGCGCCTGTAAGCATTGTTTCACAAAATACTTTTATTGAAACCACATCCGATAATATTATTGATGCATTAAGAAATTCGCCGGGCGTTTCTCAAATTACTGAAGGACCGGCTATTTCAAAACCTGTGATAAGAGGATTGGGTTACAATCGTGTGGTAGTGGTAAATGATGGCATTCGCCAGGAAGGACAACAGTTTGGCGATGAGTTCGGGATTGAAATTGATCCATACACGGTTAATAAAGTTGAAATATTGCGTGGGCCCGCGAGCCTTAGTTATGGATCTGATGCAATGGCCGGCGTTATCAATATGATCTCAGCGCCTACGCTTCCTGATGGGGAGGTGAAAGGAAACATACAAGGGATCTATCAAACCAATAATGGCTTGTATGGTGGCTCTGCAAACATTGCCGGAAATAATAATGGTATCACTTACAATGCACGCTACACTTACACTGATGCGCATGCTTTCAAAAATAAATATGACGGATATGTTTTTAATTCGGGCTATGGAGAAAATAATTTTAAAGGAAGTATTGGCATCAACAGGGATTGGGGTTACTCAAGAATCATACTGAGCAGTTTTGATTTAAAACTTGGCATTGTAGAAGGTGGCCGTGATGAAGTAACAGGACAATTCAACAGGCATGTAAAGGCATCGGATGGTAGCGATAGCGTTGCAATTGTTCCTGATGCAGAATTAAAATCTTACACACACGATTTGATCATTCATCAGCATGTGCGCCATTATAAAGCAGTATGGGATAATAGTTTTTCTTTAGGCAACGGCAGCCTTGGTGTACGGCTGGGTTTCCAGCAAAACCGCCGGCAGGAAGCTAATGATGCCACACTGGATAATATTTACAACATTTATTATTTTTTAAACACGATCAACTATGATGTTCGCTACACCTTTGCAGAAAAAAATCATTTTGAATTTTCTTTTGGTGGCAATGGAATGCAGCAGTCATCGCAAAACAGGGGCTTGCTGTTTTTAGTTCCTGCCTATCACCTGTTTGACATGGGTATTTTTGCCATTGCAAAAAAGACTTACAATAAACTTTCTATTGCAGGAGGCATTCGCTTTGATAACCGTACGCTTCATGGAGATGATCTTTTCTTAGACAGCAGTGGGGTAAAAGTTCAGTCAAATACGCCAGATGCAGTGCATCGTTTCACCGCATACCAATCAGATTTTTCAGGAATTTCCGGAAGCATAGGGGCAACGTATGATTTTACAAAAACATTCTATGGTAAAATAAATTTCTCAAGAGCTTTCCGTGCTCCCAATATTGCTGAAAGTGGCAGTAACGGAATTCATGATGGTACTCCATTTTACGAGATAGGCGATCCTTCATTACAACCTGAACACAGTTTGCAAATTGATGCAACACTTGGAATCAATACCAAAGACATTTCTGCAGAGCTGACATTATTTGATAACAATATCAATAATTATATTTTCCCGGTAAAACTTGCCAGTGTATTTGGCGGCGACTCAATACGAACTGATGTGATGGCTGCAAGCGATGGGCCTACTTTTAAATATATTTCAGGTGATGCATTGTTAACCGGTGGTGAATTGACTTTACATATTCATCCTCAAAATGCAGGATGGTTTCATTTTGACAATACTTTTTCAATGATCAGAGCCATTCAAAAAAAGCAACCCGATTCAACAAAATATTTACCA
>DATCMY010000288.1:0-13023 GCA_036565505.1 Hanamia sp. | reverse complement strand
TATTCATTTGGCAAATGTGCCAAATTGTCAAATCAAAAATCAAAAAATTGCTGAAATCGTTGAAGCCTATATTTAGGCCAGAACCCTTTACCAACAATAATTTCAAAGAACTAATTTTTTGAACGTTTGGACACTAGTGATTTATATTATGTATTAATAAATGGAAAATTGGCAAGATTTAATTGAGCATGTTGCATGAGAATTGCAACCAAAATCAATTACAGTTTAACTTTTGTAATTTCACGTAGAATTATGTTTAAGTAATAATAGTACTTCAAAATAATCGTGTATTATACAAATTTTTATTTTTTCTAAATGCCGCATTATCATAAATCAGGTTCCATTCCTCATAAACGCCATACCCAGTTTCGTAAACCGGATGGGAGTTTATATTCTGAACAATTATTTTCAACCGAAGGTTTTTCTTCAGATTCATCCTTGCTCTATCACACGCATCCACCCACACAAATTATAAAAACCGATAAACCTTTCAGTGTAATTCCTGAAGTTGCTGAAGAAAAAATGCTGAGACACCGCAGCTTCCAGGGATTTAAAATTAAACCTGAAAAGGATTATTTAAAAAGCAGGAAACCGGTATTAGTTAATAATGATTGTCATATTTCTTTGGCTGCGCCAAAACAAAGCATGCGGGATTATTTTTATAAAAATGCCGATGCCGATGAAATCATCTTCGTGCATGCAGGGAATGGGAAATTAAAAACACAATACGGAGAAATCATTTTTGGTTATGGTGATTATTTGGTAATTCCCCGTGGTTCTATTTATCAAATTGAATTTGACAAAGAAGATAACCGGCTGTTTATTGTGGAATCCTTTAGCCCTGTCCGTTATCCAAAAAAATATGTAAGCAATTATGGTCAATTACTTGAAAATTCACCTTATTGTGAAAGAGATATAAGGGTGCCGGAGAATTTGCAGACCATAGATGAAGAGGGAGATTTTTTATTGATGGTAAAAAAGAAAGGAATGATGTATGGAATTCATTACCTGCATCATCCATTTGATGTAATTGGATGGGATGGATATTGTTATCCATTCTCATTTTCTATTCATGATTTTGAACCCATTACCGGGCGTGTACACCAGCCTCCGCCGGTCCACCTTACTTTTGAAGCGCATAATTTTGTTGTATGTTCATTTGTTCCACGTTTATACGATTATCATCCACAATCAATTCCTGCGCCTTATAACCATAGTAATATCGATAGCGATGAAGTGTTGTATTATGTGGATGGAGATTTTATGAGCCGTAAGCATGTTACAAGAGGAATGATCACTTTGCATCCCGGCGGAATACCACATGGCCCACATCCAGGAGCAGTTGATAAAAGTATTGGAATGAAAGAAACCAAAGAACTCGCTGTTATGGTAGATACCTTTCATCCGCTTCAACTCACTAAACAGGCGCTGGAAATTGAAGATGAAAATTATGTAATGAGTTGGGCAGAATAATTTCGTTTTAGAAATTGGCTAATAATTGTCGCCTGTGTGGCAATACTTTTTTCGTTTAATATTTTAATTTTTTTATAAATTGAGTAAAAATTGTCATTATGATAAAATTCAACGAATTAAAAAACGGGGATTATGTACTTGCAGAAAGTGATGGACAGGCATACCAAGGGGAAGTTACCGACTTTAACCATGATGAAAAAGAAATCTGTGTTAACAATGGCGTACAAGATTTCTGGTTCAAAAGTGAAGACCTTTATCCTTTGCCGCTTGATGAAGAGCAATTTTTCAAATTAAAATTTTCAAAGCATGAAAATGAAGATGGCTCTATAAAATATATGAAGGGCGCTTTTCGTCTTCAAATTCCTGAAAAGGATAATTTTTCCAATTTTGTAATTTGGTACAGAGACGAAAAACGCGTGATTCAGCATCATATTGGTGTACATGAATTACAGAATCATTATGCAGATATGACAAAAGTTCATCTGACAGATGATATTATTTGAGTTATTTTAAAACTGTGCTTACTAATTTCGTTTCAATATTTACATTTTGGGTAATTCCAAGGTAATCTAAATGGAATAAGGTTGTGTTTTCTATTAAGCCATATTTTGGGGCATAATAGCTATCAATGGCCGAAGTAAGAGAAGCTGAAGGAATTAAAGAGGAAGAAATGTTGGTTGTTACATGAATTACACCGGTATAGATCGTTCCATTTACTGTTCTTGAAATTCCCTTTTCAGTAATATTATTGGTAATGGTTATAGGGATAGGAAGCGGAACTGAGGGAATAGTAATAGAAAGATCCTGTTTCCAATTCACACCAACGGCGGCGTTATCTTTTAAATATAATCTCTCAAAAATTTGTCCAACGGTGCCAGGTATAGAATCAAATTGGTAATAACTATTTCCGGTAAGATTCAAATATTCGCTGCCACCGTAAGAATAATTATACACATGATAATTTTTGCTGTTGATAGAGGTGTCTGTGGAAGAAGAAGTAACTGTATAATCAGAATTTACCGGGGTAGGGCCGGATGAATTATTTTCATGATAGGCCCATGAACTACCGGTATTTGTATTTATATATGTTTCTTGAGTAGGTGTAGTTGTATTATTGCCGCTATTACTTTTTTTACATGCAGAAAATATTAAAATTGTACAGCAAAAGATTAAAATATTGATTTTCATATAATTTTGGGTTGGATTGAATGTAAATATAGAAAATTCAATGATATTTGCAAATTGATAACGTTATAAAATGTGATTGCCTGCCAACAATAGCCAGTGTTTTATAATATGTTTTCAAAACTGCTGGAAATAGCTTTACTTTTTTTTCAAAAATTAAATATTTCCACTTATCTTTGCGCTCCCAAAAACAATATGGCCAAGCAAGCATTAATCAAACAAGACGGTACAATCCTGGAAGCCTTATCCAATGCGATGTTCAGGGTTAAGCTTGAAAACGGGCATGAGATTTTGGCAACCATTTCCGGTAAAATGCGTATGCATTATATAAGAATTTTGCCGGGCGATAAAGTAGGAGTAGAGATGAGTCCTTATGATCTTTCAAGGGGTCGCATCATTTTTAGATATAAATAACAAGTCTTTCACAGACAAAAAAACAAAGTGAAATCATGAAAGTAAGGGCTGCAATAAAAAAGAGAAGCGTTGATTGCAAGATCGTGAGAAGAAAGGGAAGGCTTTATGTTATCAACAAAAAAAATCCCCGCTTTAAGCAAAGACAGGGATAATTGTAATTAAAAATTAAAAATTAAAAATTAAAAATTAAAAATTCTTATGGCGCGTATTGCCGGTATAGATTTACCAAAAAACAAAAGGGGAGAAATTGGCCTTACTTATATATATGGTATTGGCTCTTCTACTGCCCGTTATATTTTAGATAAGGCAAATGTTGATTACAACAAAAAAGTGAATCAATGGAATGATGAAGAGCAAACCGCCATTCGTAATGTAATCAGTAGTGAATTTAAAACTGAAGGTGCTTTACGCAGTGAAGTTCAAACGAACATTAAACGATTGCTTGATATTGCCTGTTATCGTGGATTAAGACATCGTAAAGGATTGCCATTACGAGGTCAGCGTACCCGCACCAACAGCCGTACCCGTAAAGGAAAACGTAAAACAGTTGCCGGTAAGAAAAAGGCTCCTAAGAAATAAAGTAAATTAAAGCTGTCCGCCTGTGGTAGATAGCTTTTGTTTTTCAATAAGGCTTATTTTCTTGAATCAATACCAGATCTCTTAAGCCGGAAGTAGGATTGATTCAATCCCGGGTAACCGGGAATAAATTTTTAAAGATTACCTATCAGAATTCATTATGGCAAAAGCAACAAATGCGAAAGCATCTTCAAAGAAAAGAGTTGTAAAAGTTGAGAACTATGGCGATGCGCACATCGTAGCAAGTTTCAACAACATTATCATCAGTTTAACCAACAAACAGGGACAGATTATTTCCTGGTCATCAGCTGGAAAAATGGGTTTTAGAGGTTCTAAAAAGAATACCCCCTATGCAGCACAGATGGCTGCAGCAGATGCAGCTAAAGTTGCTCTGGATGCAGGCTTAAAGCGTGTTGATGTTTATGTAAAAGGACCTGGTTCAGGCCGTGAAGGCGCTATAAGGTCACTTTCACAATCAGGGATTGAAGTAGTAATGATCAAAGACATTACTCCTTTACCTCACAACGGTTGCAGGCCCCCCAAAAAGAGAAGAGTTTAAATTAATAAGCGATAAGCAATAGACAAAAATGCAAAAATTGCATATTGCCTGTTGTTAATTGTCAATTTTCATAATCGGATGTATCATTAATTTTTGATTTTTAATGATGATACATCGACACTAAAAAATCAAATTATAATTATGGCTCGTTACACAGGACCAAAAACAAAAATTTCCAGGATATTTGGAGAACCCATTACCGGAAATGGAAAATGGTTAACAAAAAACAGCAACCCTCCGGGTATGCATGGAGCAGCACGCAAGCGCAAAAGCCTTGGTGAATATGCTCTTCAACTTCGCGAAAAACAAAAAGCCAAATATACTTACGGCTTATTGGAAAAACAATTTCGTAAAACTTTTAATGAAGCATCCCGTCTTAAAGGGGTTACCGGTGAGCAATTAATTAAATTGCTGGAAGCCAGGCTTGATAATACCATTTTTCGTATGGGTATTGCCCCAAGTCGTCAGGCAGCACGACAGCTAGTTTCGCACAAGCACATTACAGTTAATGGAGAAGTGCTGAATATTCCTTCTTATTCATTGAAACCAGGAGATACAATCGGGCTAAAAGAAAAAACAGCTCACAATGCATCTCTCACTGCTAACTTACGACCAAAAAATCCAAAGTTCAATTGGCTTGAGTGGAGTGAAACAACAATGAAAGGGACATTTATAACTTATCCCGAAAGAGAAAGCGTTCCTGAAAATATTAAAGAATCGCTCATTGTAGAGTTGTATAGTAAGTAATCATTCCTTCTTCATTTGAAGTTTAGGAAATTAAAAAATTTTAAATCAAATAAACAAAATAAAAAATGGCCATTTTAAATTTTGTAAAACCAGACAAAATCGTTCTTCAAAAAAGTACAGATTTTGAAGCACAATTCGAATTCCGTCCGTTAGAACCGGGATATGGTGTAACTATTGGCAATGCTCTTCGCAGGGTATTACTTAATTCTCTTGAAGGATATGCCATAGTTGGTATCAGCATCGCGGGAGCCGATCATGAATTCGCAACGATAAAAGGTATTACAGAAGATGTAACTGAAATTATTCTTAACCTGAAACAGGTTCGTTTTAAAAAGAAAACAGACCAGGATGCAGGCACTGAAAAAATCAGTTTGTCATTGAAAAATAAATCAGAATTTACTGCCGGCATGATTGGCGAAGCCTCTCCTTCTTTCGAAGTAATGAATCCTGAATTGCTGATTTGCACAATGGATAATTCAGCGAAATTAGATATTGAAATTACAATCGCTAAAGGGCGTGGTTACGTTCCTGCTGAAGAAAGCAGGGAAAAAAGCTCTCATTTTGGATATATTCCTGTAGATGCTATTTACACACCGATTAAAAATGTAAAATACAACATTGAAAATACCCGCGTAGAGCAAAGGACTGATTTTGAAAAATTAGTGATGGACGTATCTACAGATGGTACTATTCATCCGGAAGAAGCGGTAAAGCAGGCTTCAAGAATTTTGATTCAGCATTTGATGATCATAACTGATGAGAATATCACTTTCGATAATAAGGAAGAAAAGAAAGAAGATCTTGTAGATGAACAAACTTTACAACTTCGCAAAGTATTGAAAACTCCTTTAGAAGATCTTGATCTTTCTGTAAGAGCTTTTAACTGCCTAAAAGCTGCTAAAATAAATTCATTAAGTGAATTAGTTCAATACGAACAGGAAGATTTGATGAAATTCAGAAACTTTGGTCAGAAATCTTTAAGCGAAATAGAACAAGTGTTAAACGAAAGAGGACTTGGTTTTGGAATGGATCTAAGTAAATTAAAATTAGACGATGAGTAAAAATTAGTTAATTAGCTGATTAGCTATTTAGCCAATAAAATCTTTTAATTATCATAAACGAGGTTATAATTCCTGACACGGTATAACCTGCAAAAATAAAAATCATGCGTCACGGAGACAAAGGTAACAATCTAAGCAGAACTGCCAGCCATAGAAAAGCTTTATTAAGCAACCTGGCCTGCCAACTATTTCAATATAAGAAAATAGTAACCACATTAGCCAAAGCAAAAGCCCTGCGGCCTTATGTGGAACCATTAATTACTAAATCAAAAGAAAATACGACGCACCAGCGCCGTATGGTTTTTAGTCATTTACAGGATAAAGAAGCAGTTAAAGAATTGTTTGATGTGATAAGCCCTAAAATTGCATCTCGCCCAGGTGGATATACAAGAGTTATTAAACTTGGAAAAAGAGTAGGTGATAATGCTGAATTAGCCATGATTGAATTGGTAGATTACAATGAGATTTACGGAAAAGGAATAGGTGAAATAGAAACAGGGGCTAAGAAAACACGTAGAGCAGGTAGAAGCAAAAAAGCTGCAGCTCCAAAAGAGGATGAATCTCCTGAAACTGAAATAGCAGCACCCGTACCAAAAGCTAAAGCAAAAAAAGAAGACGATCTTACTAAAATTGAAGGGATAGGACCAAAAGTGGCTGAGGCATTGCATGAAGCAGGAATTACATCCTTTGCCAAACTTGCAAAGAGCACACCTGAAAATATTAAGGAAATATTGGAAAAATCCGGCGGAAATTTTAATGCACAGGATCCGCATAGCTGGCCGGAACAATCTCAATTGGCTGCTGACGAAAAGTGGGATGAACTAAAAGAACTTCAGGATAAATTAATTGCAGGGCGTTAAGTGATTGTAATTAAAAAATATATTATAATGTTCCGTTTTTCGGGACATTTTTTTTGCCCGCGAGGTTTTAAACAGGGAATCTTATGGAACATAATTTTTAAAATTTATTATTAAAGAATTATTAGCAATTAACTTTTGTGTAATCGGTATTTTTGCTATCATTTTCTTTTCTTTGCAAAACTTTTTACATGTCTGATACAAAATCACCCAAACCTGCTGTTTTAATTTTAGAAGATGGAAATATTTTCCATGGAAAAGCATTTGGAAAAATAGGAACTACTACAGGAGAAATATGTTTTAATACCGGAATGACCGGTTACCAGGAAGTTTTTACTGATCCAAGTTATTATGGGCAGGTAGTAATTATGAACAATGTTCATATCGGAAATTACGGAATCAACGAAGCTGATGTAGAAAGCGATTCTATAAAAGTAAAAGGAATTATCGGCAGAAATTTAGAAGAACAATATTCTCGTTTTGCTGCTGACCATTCCCTGCAGGAGTATTTTGAAAAACAAAATATAGTAGCAATTGAGGGAGTTGATAGCCGCGCGTTAGTAATTCATATACGCAATGCCGGAGCTATGAATTGCATCATTTCTTCTGAAGATACCAGTATAGAAGAACTTAAAAAAATACTGTCGGAAGTACCATCTATGGATGGCCTGGAATTGGCTTCTGTAGTTTCCACTAAAGAACCTTATACTATTGGAAATGAAAATAGTAAGATTCGGATAGCGGTTTTAGATTTTGGAATAAAGAAAAACATTTTAAATTGTTTAGTAGAAAGAGGCGCTTATGTAAAAGTGTTTAATGCAAAAACAAGTTTAGAAGAATTGGAAAAATTTAATCCCGGTGGTTATTTCATCAGTAATGGCCCGGGAGATCCTGAACCAATGCATTATGCTGTTCAGACTGTGAAGAAAATTCTGGAGGCTAAGCAACCTCTGTTCGGTATTTGTCTTGGCCAGCAACTATTGGCTTTAGCATGTGATATACCTACATTTAAAATGCATCACGGGCACAGAGGATTAAATCACCCGGTAAAAAATATAATTTCTGGGAAATGTGAGATTACTACGCAAAATCATGGTTTTGGTGTAAATGCTGATGCGGTAAGACAAGCTGAAAATATTGAGATCACTCATATCAATCTAAATGATGATTCTATTGAAGGGATCAAATTGAAAGATCGTCCTGCTTTTTCTGTACAATATCATCCGGAATCAACGCCCGGTCCTCACGATAGCAGGTATTTATTCGATGAGTTTTTTGAAATGATTTCGAATAATTTGATAAGTTAATTTGTAATTAGGTTATTGGTTTAACTCGAGTTTGTTTTTATCTAAATTTGTAAAATGAAAATAGCTATTATCAATGGTCCGAATTTAAATCTTATTGGCACAAGGGAAACAGATATTTATGGATCTGAAAGTTTTGAGCATTATTTTAATAAACTTCGGAAAAAATATGAAACTATCGACTTCGATTATTTTCAAAGTAATGTAGAAGGAGAATTAATTAATGAGATTCAGAATTCCGGAAGAAAAATGGATGGAATTATTTTAAATGCCGGAGGCTATACTCACACTTCAATTGCTATTGGCGATGCTATTGCTGCTATAAAAATACCGGTAGTAGAAGTACATATTTCTAATGTGGAAGCACGTGAGGAATTCAGGAAATATTCTCACATTTCTTCCAAATGTGCAGGAACTATTTCAGGTTTTGGTTTAAAAAGTTATTTGCTGGCAGTAGAATCTTTTATAAAAGGAGTTTAGATCTTTATTGTTCAAACTTCTTCATCAATCGTTTTACATTTTTTTTATAAGTTTCTAATTCCGCAAGTTGATTTTGTATAAATTGATTGTCTTCAATTTTTCCAACTACTGCATTCATTTCTTCACTGGTTTCGTAAACCATATTTCTAAAAGGATTGGTATAATCTTTTTCACGGGATTCATAAATCCCTTTGGCCATCCATGTTTTGGTTTCAATGGATTTTTGTAATAAAGTTTTAAAATATTCCGGAGTAAATTGCCTGGAGGTAATATTTTCAATTTCAAATAAAGAAGTGTATGCATGAATGAGCTTATCTTTTTGATAAGCAGAACCGGCATTTCGATAAAAATCATGAACCTCGATCCATGAATTTATTTTTCCGGTTTTTATTTTATTCTTTAATTTTTCCAGATCTGTTGCAGGTATTAACTGGCCACCAATATTTTTCCATTCTGCTCTGCTGATTGCAGATGGAATACTTTTTTTTAATTCTGCAAAAGATGAAAATTTATTGCTTTTGATGTGTTCAATTAACTGAATGACTCCATAGTACGAAATCAATTCTTTGAACAATTCAATGGACTTGGCTACTTTTACTACTTCCGTTATTCTTTGGCTGTTTTCTAATCCGGTTATGGTCGCATTTCCATTTTCATCTATTGATAATTTTGATAAAAGTTCAATAGCTCTAAACATTTCGTTTATAGTATCAGGAGCGAGGTAATCATATTCTATTTTTTGAATTTTTTCCGTCCTTTTATCACGGTCTTCGAATTTCCAGGCATTACGTGCAAGCGCATACATATTATACATGAACCAATAGCCAGGCATTAATACCAATTTATCATTAGCAACATCGTTGCTTACAAGGCAAAATGGCAAAGAGATGTTCATTTCATAAGGGTAATCACCTTTGGCTAAAATGGTAAAAGATGCGAACATAGAGTTATGTTTTAGACTCACACATAACCCAGGCCAGAAACCCCGTCCGGCAATCATTTCGCCATCAGCGCTACGGCTGTTATGGTTACTTCCAATGGTGGCTCCGGCGGCAATATTACTTTGTCCCATAATAAGAGAAGCGCATAAAAATGAATTATTATGATGTTGCTCATGACCGGGGAAAATAAGTGAATTTAATACCTCGCAACAGGAAATAGTTGAATTATTTCCCAGGTAAGAGTTAAGAAGCCTTGCTCCATATTTTAACTGCGAATGTGCAGCCATCACAAATCTTACTGCTTTTACCCCATAAAAAATCCGGCAACCATAACCAATAATTCCATTCACCATTTCGCAACCTTCACCAATTTGAGTAGTCCTTTCTTCATCGCTGTTGATGGTGAGGTTCTTTAATTTATTAGCACCTTTTAAATAAGCATCTGTGCCAATAACGACATCTTTAATAATATCGCAATCTTTTAAAACGCAGCGATCGCCAATAGTGCCGTAATAACCTCGTTTATTATCAAATTCTTTTGCAGTGAATTGTTTAAATTTTTCGAGAAGTAATTCATCTTCAGGATTATTGCTCCATAAAAAAGCATCACCGGCTAACATGCGGTTGAATGGAATTACCCGCCTTCCACCATTTTCATTACGCACTTCCATCCACACCCTGGTATCTTCTTTTTCTCCTTCCTTTAAAATTCCATTACCAAATTTTGAATAATCAGTAGTAGCTAATTCATTTACATTGGTAATCATTACTTCGTTACCGATAATGTAATGGCTTAAATAATTGGCATGATCAATACAGACATTATCTCCAAAATCGCAGCTGATAATGGTACTGTTATAAATACCTACAGGCATACGTAAATTATGAAACTCAAGATAAAAAGGTTCCAATTTTCCGATACGTACCAATCCCAAAAATTTTGAATTTTTTACCAGGGCCGGATCAAATGCCTCCGAAACAAAAAATTTGCCCCAATCATCGGATGTATTGCCATTGCGAATCAGTATTTCTATTTCAGAACCTGAAAGTTTACGGTAATCAATTCCAATATGATTTTGCTTGTCCCTGAGATAATATTCATCTTCTCCTTTTGGAAGATAAGCAGGGTCTATAAAATTATACCCCAGGTTGTTGATCGGATGTTTAGTAATTATATTCATATTAATAATCCCGCCTGTGGCAGTCAATTTAATTTGATGTAGTAAATGTTTTTATTACCTGCAAAAATAAGGTTGTTATTCTACCGTTACTGACTTAGCCAGGTTTCTTGGTTTATCTACATCACAACCTTTTGCAACGCCGATATAATAGGAAAGCAATTGCATGGGGATCACACTTAAAAGTGGCGCTATCACTTCATTGGCGGGGGGTACAAAAAATACATCATCTGCCATCGCAGGTATTATTTCATCACCTTCAGTAATAATTGCAATTACTTTTCCTTTGCGTGCTTTTATTTCCTGGATATTACTTACAATTTTAGCATGGTACTCATCTTTGGTAGCTACAAATACTACCGGTAGATTATTGTCAACCAATGCAATAGGACCATGTTTCATTTCTGCTGCAGGATAGCCTTCAGCATGTATGTATGAAATCTCTTTTAATTTTAATGCGCCCTCCAGTGCAATAGGGAAATTATAACCCCTGCCCAAGTAAAGTGCATTATTTGCATTTTTATATTTTATGGCAATAGGTTTTAATAAATCGCCATTCTTTAAAATAGCATCTACCTTGTCAGGGATATTTTCTAATTCTACTAAAAGTTCTGCATATCTCGATTCTTCAATCGTGCCTTTTTCTTTTGCAATCTTTAAAGCGATCATCATTAATACAGCTAATTGCGCAGTAAAAGCTTTGGTTGATGCTACGCCAATTTCTGGGCCCGCATGTGTGTAAGCGCCGGCATGAGAAGCACGGGCAATGGAAGACCCAACCACATTTACAATACCGAAAATAAAAGCGCCTTGTTCTTTCGCTTTCTCTATGGCTACCAATGTATCAGCAGTTTCGCCACTTTGCGAAATGGCAATAATTACATCTCCTTTATTAACGATAGGATTTCTGTAACGGAATTCAGAAGCATATTCTACTTCAACGGGGATCCGGCAAAGCTCTTCAATAATATATTCTGCCACCAAACCCGCGTGCCAACTGGTGCCACATGCAATAATAATGTAACGTGGAGCATTTATTAATGCTTCTATATTATCCTGAATTCCCTTCATGGTGATTGTGCCCTTTTCTGCGTCTAACCTTCCTCGTAAGCAATCATAAATGGTGGTGGGCTGCTCATAAATTTCTTTCAGCATGAAATGATCATAACCGCCTTTTTCTATAGCCGCTAATTCCATATCAAGTTTGGTGATATACGGCATCTGCCTTTCATTACCCAGGTTTTTAAGTATAAGCTCATCGGCTTTTATAATAGCAATTTCATAATCATTTACATAAACTACTTCTTTGGTATATTCCAGCATAGGCGTGGCATCCGAGCCAAGAAAATGTTCTCCTTTGCCAATACCGATTACTAAGGGACTCCCTTTTCTTGCCGCAATAATCGTATCCGGATTATCCTGGTCAAGCAATAAAATGACATAAGCACCGGAAACTCTTTTTAATGCGATGCGAACGGCTTCTTCAAGAGCACATTGTGTATTTTTTTGAATATCTTCTATAAAATTCAGTAATACTTCTGTATCAGTTTCACTTTTAAAAGTGTATCCATTTTTAATAAGTTCTTTTTTTAATTGCGCATAATTTTCTATAATACCATTGTGAATCATCGCAAGCTTTCCGTTGTTACTTTGATGAGGATGTGCATTTACATCGCTCGGTTCTCCATGAGTGGCCCAACGGGTATGCCCTATACCAATATGGGAATTTAAAGGTTTGCCGATCAATGATTCTTCCAATTCAGCCACCTTCCCTTTTTTCTTATAAACCTTTAAACCATTTTCATTTATTAATGCAACTCCCGTGCTATCATAGCCACGGTATTCTTGTCTTTTGAGTCCGGTAATAATAATGGGATAAGCTTCTCTTGGCCCAATGTAACCTACAATTCCACACATAAAATATTTTATTTTTTTTATTTATGCAAATTAAGCAAAAAGATATTATTCATAAATCTCAACTAAATCAGCTTTCTCTTTTTTCTTTTAACAAAAGGTGCAATGCATTATCAAAAGTGCCGGCAGGAGTTACTTCTCCAGAGTTGACAAAAAATATTTCATCGGCGTTTTCAATTGTATTGAGTCTGTGGGCAATGATAACTTTGGTAGTGGATGCTGGTAATTTTTGTAATATTTCTTCTAATAATTTTTCAGTTACTGTATCAATATTGGCCGTGGCTTCATCCAATATTAATAAATCGGGTTTACGCAAAACCGCCCTGATAAATGC
>DATCMY010000287.1:0-11401 GCA_036565505.1 Hanamia sp. | reverse complement strand
GAGATACTACCGTTTATTATCTTCCGGAAGATTATACAATTGAAAATCTCCCGAAATCAAAGGATACTAAATTTGATTTTGGTGTATTTAAAACAAATTATTCTTATGATGAAAAAGCAAACTCAATAACCTCAATCGCTTTCCTTCAACTTTCGCAAAATATAATCCCAGCTGATAAATTTATTGAAACAAGACTTTTTTTTAGTAAGGTAATTGAAGAGTATTCTGAGAAAATTATTATTAAAAAGAAATCATGATCAGCTTTTAAATCCTTACCATTTATCAATTACCTTATCATTTCTTTTAAATCGCTGGATATTGATCACATCGCCTATTAAGCCGCCAAACCCAATACGGTAAGTATACACAGGCTGTAATCCATTTTGAAATCCCGCAACTACATCTACCCTGAAAATTTTAAAAATATTTTCCAGGCCTACAAATACTTCACCATATTTTGTATCCGGATTAATGTAAATCGCATTTGTTCCTTCCACAAGATTCCAGTTTAGTTTTTTAATCACAGGGATTTGATTAGTAAGCAATCCATTTGAATGATGTTCAAAATGTAACTCAGAAAAGAAGGATGAGGTATTACTAAAAGCATAAAAAGGTACATTTTGAAATGATTTTACATACTCATTGGCAATGTGAGACAAATTGCCATAAAAATGCTGATAGTCCTGTATATAGACAGATTTGTTATTTAGAAATCCACCAAGGGAAAAACTATATTTTACAGAACCTTCCAATTTTAAATTGAAATTATCTGCAACATTAAACGACCATTTATCAAAATCAACATCACTGCCTAAAATATTTTTAAGACCTTTGCTATAATCCAAAGTGAATGTTGGAAACTTGGAACCGATAGCGATTTTTGATTTTGGAAATTGAATGTAACGCTGGCCAGGCTTAATACTAAATGATGTATGTAATACAACAGCCTGGTGCCGGGGGAATTGAGCCGATAAAATCTCCACAGGATAATTGGGCGTATAACGGTAAAGCCATTTTTTATTGAATATAAAATCAGTTGTGTTTTCAATGGGCAACCTGTCTTCATATTCACCTTCTATTTTAAATTTCGCGCCACTCTCCCACTGTTTGGTAAAACCTGTTTTGGCAAAATAATTTTCATACAATTTCAAATAATTTTGTCCATAAAATAACGTACCGATAGTATTTCCTATACCATCCAAAGTACTTTCTTTAAAGAATTGGCTTACACGTTTTCCTCCTGCAATATAAAATGATTGACGCTTAAATTTTTTATCAGGATCAAATGCTTCTTTATTACTAAAAACAAAACCCGCCCATGGATTTAAATGACGATTATTAAAGCCATACCTGGCATCTGCTATGAAAGTTATTTTAGTGTTCCACTTTGAAACAAATTTAGAAATGGTTAAAGATGGATTTATGGCTAAACCTTCTACAGTATTAAATTGCAGTGTTTTTATTAAAGGATCAAAACTTACCTGGTAAGAATTTTTTTCACTGAAATAAGTCCGGTTTACACCACTCCAAAAGACCTGCGTTATTTTTAAAGGCCCTTGCTTTTTCCTGAGTGAATCTATATTTTGAAAAGAAGAATCCTTTCTCACGGCAAATGCGCTATCCTTGGTTTTATAATCTTTTATTTCCTCGGGTTCTAATGGAACAGGCCTGATAGAATCCCAATAAGCATGAGGTTTTTTATTTACGGCGGTATCGTATTTTATAACAACACGGTTAAAATAGTTTTTGGGGAAATGCGGATCAAGATTATAATCCGAATAAACATTCACAAAATTACCGGCGGCACTCAATTTAAATTGATTGAAGGAAAAATGCAAAACCTGGCTTTTGATCCGCCACACATCATCAGTTACCGGTACATGAATTTGCGTGATCCGTAAAGAATCCAAAATTTCTAATTGTGATGTTTTGGTAAGCAACAGATCGCAACTGTAAATACGCCAATCATTTTCTGTAATATTGATCACACCGGAAAATAAAGGTTCATAATTGCGGCGGGGAATTACCTTTATTGCATTCACCATGATTCCATCTTCAAAAAAACTGCCGAGAAATTTATATTTATAAAAATTTAAAGCGCCATCTGCAATCGGTGAAATAAATCCGCGCGGATTTACTTGCGAAGCAAATACATTCACATTATTTTTATAAAAACTGATGAAGGCCGGAAAATCAAATCCAAACCCATTACTTCCACTTACCCTGCTGGAGAGTATTTCCAATTTAAATTTATCAGGTTGCTGCGCCGAAACTTTAGTTACCGATTCTGATAAATAAATAATTCCTTTACCGGAAGAATCCAATCCCATCTGATCTCTGTCTTCCTCCGGAATTTTTTTACCCATGAATTTATCCGGCAGATTATTTAATTTAATGATCCCCTTGATGTATACTTCCGCTTCAAATGCTTTTACCTGGTTTTCATAAAATACGCGTTTCTTTATAGCCTGCCTGATTATTTCATAAGCAGGATCTTCACCGCCTTCTTTTATGATCACTTCTTTCAGCGTTAATTTCTGAAGTTTTAAAACAAAATTGATTGTTGCAGTTGCCGCGCCTAAAGTAATTTTTTTTTCCTGCGAAGCATAACCTACATAACGGCACTCTAATGTATAATTTCCCGGCGCAAGAGAAATACTATAATTTCCATGGTTATTCGCAGTTACTCCCAATGGAGTACCCTTTACAAGAATAGACGCAAACGGTAAACTATTTCCTTCCTCATCTTTTACTGTTCCTTCAATTTTTTGTGATGAAGCAGTGAAAGCCTGGAAAATAAAAATAAGAAGGATAATTTTTTGCATATACGCGAAAATAACTTCTAATAAGTTAGTAAGATGCAAAATGACAGCAAAAAAATAAGGAAGCTTTTCTTACAATTGTTTCGGGGCTATTGTTTTTACCGGGCGGATAAAGCTCGCCGTTAATGCAGCAAAACCCGCAATCAAAGCGCCAATGAGGGCAGTAACCAATATCAATAGAAATGCACTATCTGTTTTAAAAATTAATAAAGAAACCCTGTGTGCTAAAATATGATCGTTATGGCTGCTGATCCAAAAACTTAAACCGGCCCATAATAAAAATAGTGCAACAAAGCCTGTGATAAACGAAATCCCGGGCTTTTGCGGAATAAGCGCAGAAACAATAAATGAAACGATAGCAATGCTCCACCATGGAAAATACAAACATGCGCCAAAACTTAAAAGAATTATGAGAACTATAGAGGTTAAAGGTTTCATTATTTTATTGTTATATGATTAAATTGTTAATAGTTGAATAGTTTATCAGTTAATTAATTTCGAATAATAATTAATAACATTTTCAATTGTCAATTGTTAATTGTCCAGGTCCACTTTACTCTTTTATCACCCGCATCTGTTGCCTTCATTACCCAAAGCATATAATATTTTCCTGCCGCCCAGTTATCTACAAAATCATCATAAAACTTACTCCCGGGGTTTCCGCTTTGTCCGCCCGGATATACTCCATAGGCTTCAGTTTGGGGAGTTAAGGAAACAATCATTCGCCAGCTTGGGCCATGTTGCGCATTTGCTGCATTTATAGTATTGTCTCCTCCACCTATCGGTAAATGCAACCTGCTCAAAGCATCGAGCCGGGCTAAATGAAGTACCTTGGTATCCTTATATTTTGCCCATTCCATCTTTCCATTTTTTTCCGCGACTTTTATAACTGCCGAGGCTTTTTTAAATGCGGTAGTTATATCATCCTGCAAGGTCTCTACTTCGGGCGTATTGATGTTATCATAATATTTTAAGTTGGGATATTTATTCATGTCATCCAGCAAAGTACTTTCATGAGGCCACATTAATTTTAAGCCTGCTTTTATAAACTCATCTCCCCAAACTACTGTTTCCAAACTATCCCATGTTACTACAAACAAGGTAGCGCCTTTGGAGTCAGGATCATTCCTGTGATCCCAGTTTTTAAGGATTTCAAAATATCCTTTTTCATCAGGAGTAAGCTTGTCCACTTCCATATTTTTTATTAATTCAGGAAGCGCCATTTCTCCAAAAACATTATAATTATCTGTTTGCAATTTCATCATATCCTGTGGAGTAATATTGTTCATTACACTCAATCTTTTATTAATTTCCCAACCGCGGTAGGGAGGGTAACTTCCTCCCAAATAATAAGGATAGGTAGTATCCGTAGGCATTTGGTTGGCGCTGCTCACAAAGCCTCTTTCAGGATTTACCATGTGTGGATTTTCTTCCTGGGGTATCATGCCCTGCCAGAAATAAGAGCTGTCGGTTCCGGGCATTACAAAATCGCCCTGCCGTTTCCATTTTGCAGGAAACTCTCCCTGGTCCCAAATAGCAATGTCCCCGTTTTTACAAGCGAAGATGCAGTTCTGCCCCGGTGTGTGTAGATATTTTATGGCTTCGTAATAATCATTATAATTTTTTGCTTTATCCAGCAGCGTAAACATTTTTAATTCATTGCTCGGGTCGTGCGCCTTCCATCTTACAGCATAATATTTTTGATTGGTATTTCTTCCGCCACTAAAACTTTTATCATACATCACCGGGCCCATAATGGTATAGGCTACGGTATCCATGTAGTCAGGCTCACCTTTTACTTTTATATCTTCCACCCTGAAAGTGGTGGGCAGCCATGCACTATCAAACCAATATTCTTTGCGGCTATCATCTTTAAATTTTATTTCATAATAATCTCTCACATCGCGCATGGCATTTGTAAAACCAAAAGCGCAACTATCATTAAAGCCTATGATAATAGCGGGTGCACCGGGAAAAGTAACACCATAGGCATTGTAATCGGGTGTACATATTTGCATCTCGTACCAAAGCGAAGGAAGATTTAAACCAAGATGCGGATCGTTGCATAAGATCGGCGAACCACTCTGTGTTTTTTTACCACTTACTGCCCAGTTATTACTTCCGTTTTTAGGATCGGGCTTTTGTTCATCAATGGTAGTAGAATCTTTATTATCAAAATAAATGGAATCCGCAGATGCAGGAATTTTTAAATGAATACCTGGTTTTGAAAATACGGTTCCTTTAGGTACAATAGGATCAAGCGAATCCATAATGACCGGGTAAATTTTATCAAAATCCCCCGAAGAAAAAATTGATTTCCCATTAGTCATTTCAAAATCATCTTCATGTCCGGCCAGGTCAAACGCCATGTATTTTAAGTATAGCGCTGTTTTTAAATTGGTCCATTTCTCCGGATAATAACCCAATAATTTATATTCAAGAGGAAGCGTACTCTCCGTCAGGCTTTCTATATAAGCATTTACGCCGGCAGTATAATTATCGCATTCAGCCAATGATTCAGGATCTTTTTCTACTTCTTTCAAAGCGATCTCCGCCGCGTACACCATTCCCAATCTTCTTTTATCGCGATCAAGATCCAATGCCCTGCTTCCAACAATCTCACTCAATCTTCCTGCTGCGGCATGCGTTTGAAATTCCATTTGCCATAAACGAAATTTTGCATGCAGGTATCCCTGTACAAAAAAAGCATCGTTGTCCTGTTCCGCAAATACGTGCGGAACAAGCCTTTCATCAAAATAGACCTTTACCTTACCTTTTAATTGAGGAAAAGAAAGATCAGCAGAATAATTTTCGTCTACAGGTTCTGCATTTTGCCATAAACCACTTTGAGGAGCTAATAATTTACCTAGCGGAGCAGGAAGCAATAAAGTGGAATTAAGTATTACAACCAATGCTGTTGTAATGATCCCAAAAATCAGTAAAGGAAATATTTTCATAAACAGGTTTAAAGATGTAAAATACTAAAAAGATCAAAAGAAAATAAAAGAAAGAAAATAATGGGCTATCATGTATATCTCTAAAATGAGCCATAGTTCGGGCCATCTGCTATACTCCGCCACAAGACCAAAACACAAAACCCCTTGCGGGGTATAGCTGCCTGTCCCGCAGCCCTTCATCTTTAGATTATGAATCAGCAGAATAGCATCCACGATCTGACTTGCGGTGCCGACCGCTATCTCAATCTTTATTGATCAGCGTTTTTTAATATCTTCACAACCTCCTCTACTTCTTCCATACTATTAAAAGCATGCAATACAATCCGCAATCTTTCCTGGCCTTTCGGAACTGTTGGATATAGAATGGCGCGGATGTCAAAATTATTTTCCTGTAAAATAGCAGCCATCCTTTTTACTTCTTCATTCCCCGGTATAATTACAATTTGAATAGGTGTTTCGCTTGGTAATATCTTGTATTTTAAATCAGCGTTTTTAAAGATCGTGATCAACTCATTGATGTGCGCTCTTTCCTTTTCCATGGCCCGAAAAGTTTTATAAGAGATACCAATTGCTTCAACTGCCGAAGGAGGCAATGAAGTACTATAGAT
Organism: Hanamia sp.; assembly: GCA_036565505.1. GTDB lineage: Bacteria > Bacteroidota > Bacteroidia > Chitinophagales > Chitinophagaceae > Ginsengibacter. The sequence continues at coordinate 5,014 of DATCMY010000287.1, read as the reverse complement.
AAAGGTGCGGGCAAAATTGATCAAATATTGTTTTAGCTTTTCCGAACCCAAAACTATGGCTCCATGCGCCCCACAGGCTTTTCCGAAAGTATGTATACGGGCAAAACATTGTTTTTGAAGATGTAGTTTTTGAACAAGCCCCTCTCCTCTTTCTCCTACAACTCCCGTAGCATGTGCTTCATCTACTATTAATGCCGCATTGTATTTTTCACACAGATCAATTATTTCCTTCAATGGCGCATAATCACCATCCATAGAAAAAACACTTTCTGTAACCACAAAAATATTTTGTGCAGTATTCTTTGCGGCGGCTAATTTCTTTTCCAGGTCATCGATGTCATTATGCAAAAAAGAAAATGAAGTGGCGAATGATAACCTGATACCATCGCGTAAAGAGGCATGGCTCAACTGATCATAAATGATGGCATCATTTTTTTGCGGAACAGATGCCAGCACACCTATATTAGCATCATAACCGGAATTAAAAATTAAACCCGCCTCCGCATCATGAAATGCCGCAATGAGATATTCTGTCTCTTCAATCAATTGATAATTCCCCGCAAGCAACCGTGAACCGGTACTTCCATGAGAAAGGTTTTTAGGAATTGATTTTTCAATTAATTTATTTTTTACAATACCGAGGTAATCATTACTGCAAAAATCAATTTTATCGCCGGGCAATAAAAGTTTGCGCAATGAATTATTTTCAATCCTTTCTTCTAATTTTTTATCTAAAAAGTCTTCATTCATGAAAGTAAAGGTAATAATGTGAAAATATGAAATGTAAGAAATTGGCAAATTAAACCTTTCTACCTTCATTAAAACAGGGATGAATTTACCAACAGAAGGTATTTAACCTTAGCAGAAAAATAACCAATTAAATCCACTAACCTTATTACCATATTTTGATTGATCCTTATAAGAGAATTAAAATTTATTTTATTATAGAATAAGGTAATAAGGTTGAATAACTGATGATTTATTTTCTACTAAGGTTTGGTAAGGTAATAATTTTAAAATATGAAAATGTGAAAATATTTAGAGGTATTGAAATAGATACTATTGTAATTATTCAAAATTTTATTTTTCCTTTTGCCTGCATGCCCGATTATGCTAAAGTCAGCATGGATAAACCGATACCAGGTCTTTTAACCTTAGTAGAAAAATAACCCATTAAATACTACAACCTTATTACCTTATTTTGATTGATCTGCATGGCCCACCTTTGCTAAAGCCAACTCTTTTAACCTTAGCAGAAAAATAACCCAGTAAATCCACCAATCTTATTACCTTATTTTGATCGATCCTCCTAATTGAAATAAAATAGTATGATCATTGAAAAATGGTGGATTTAAAAATTGGCTAATTAAACTATTTTTGAAAAATGGAAAACCTATCACAAGACACTAAAAATATATTGGGATTAAAATTGGTGACTGACCCCCGCTGGGTAGATCTTGCTTCCATTTCCCTGCAGGAAATATTAACCGATCATGCCTGGTGCGAACAGAAAGCCGCCAACACTTGCATATCGCTAATTCAAAAATATAATGACAAAGAAGACCTGGTAAATGAACTTGCACCGATCGTTACAGAAGAATGGGGCCATTTCAGGCAGGTGATACAAGAATTAAGAAAACGTAATCTACCCCTTGGTAAGCAGCGCAAAGATGAATATGTAAATAAGCTTTTGGAATTTCAAAAGAAAGGTGGCAGCCCCGAAGAAAGATTCCTGGATCAGTTATTAACCATGGCGCTGATAGAAGCCCGTAGTTGTGAACGTTTCAAAAGACTGAGTGAAGGTCTCGATGATGCCTACATGAAAAACTTTTACCGGAAATTTATGGAAAGCGAAGCAGGCCATTATACCTTATTCATCAACCTTGCCGATACTTATTTACCCAAAGAAAAAGTAAGAAAAAGATGGAAAGAATGGATCGCTTATGAAACAGAGGTGATGTTGAATATGGAAGTGCGGGGCGACAGGATTCATTAAAGAGCCTGACTACTGCCAAAGAAACAGAACCATTGAATAGCATATGATTTTAGCTTCATCCGGGTATTAATTGCATAGCGAATGCCCATAGTCCGTTAGCAGGGAGCTCAGAACTAAAACCCCTGAACCCTGGCTGAAAGCATCAACCTTTTTATAAAAATTAAGTATCTTACAATTCAAAATAAAAATATGAAAAGGGATAAAGCAATTAATACTGTAAAGGAACTTCCACAGGAATTTGAACTGGAAGAGCTTTTAGAAAAATTAGTTTTTGTAGAGAAAGTAGACGCTGGATTAAAACAGTTAAAAAAAGGAAAAACTATTTCGCATGAGAAAGTAAAGGAAATAGCCAAAAAATGGTAAAACTAATTTGGACAGAAATTGCTCTTGAGGATTTAAGGTTAATTCATGAGTACATCTCTAAAGACTCAAAAATTTATGCGGACAGGTTTATTGAAAAACTGATTAGCAGAGTGGATCAACTTGAATACTACCCATAATCCGGAAGAGTTGTCCCGGAATTCAATTCTGAAATTATAAGAGAATTAATTGAAGGAAATTATAGAATAATTTATCAAATCAATCCTGACTATATTGGAATAGTTCGTATTCACCATTCGGCCAGACAATTAAAATAATACCCATTAGCCAACAATTATTAACCTCTCCAGCCACTAAAAGCCCCTGCTGCTTTTGGTATCCCTGACTATCAATTTCCATACATTAATTATTAGGCAAGCCTCCTGAAAAAAAACTGTTATATAAAACTGCTAATATGCCTGAGTGTTATATATTCGTACAATAATTCTCTTCTTCTATGAAAAAAATAATTCTTACTGTCCTTATAACTTTGGTTGTAATCGCTGCATCTTTTACGATATTCATTTACTCAGGCACTTATGATGTAAGTCAGTTGACACCGCATAATGCAATCACAAAATGGATCGTCAATACCACTAAACACAAATCAATCAATAAAAGATTGAAAGGCCTGCAAGCGCCTCCGATGGGCGATTCGGCTATGCTCGCAGATGGCTTTGTTCATTACGACGAGATGTGTGTAAGCTGCCATGGCGGCCCGGGCATTGATCCTGCAGATTTGTCAAAAGGACTTTATCCCAAACCTCCCAGGTTCTATAAGTCAGATGATATGCCAGATACCACTGAAGCTTTTTGGATCATTAAAAATGGTATTAAGATGACCAGCATGCCCGCGTATGGCCCTACACATAACGACCAGAAGATATGGGCGATTACTGATTTCTTATTGAATAAAATGAACAAGATGTCTCCTGAAGAATACCAGGAATGGAAAAAGAAATATATTGAATAGGAGGATGTCTTCAACACATAAAGGCAAAGCATAAAAGAGTCTTCCTGCCTTCTTACGGCACGCTTCCCGAAAAAAATAAGGCGATCTGATTACCATAAGCTTTGCTTTTTAAAAACTGTAACCATATCCCTATTGAAAAAGACTATCTTTTCCCCCTTTTATTTATCCTCCAAAAGTTTTTAAAAAATAGTCAAACTTATTTCTATCTTTATCTACTTAATTTCTGTAAACCTATAGAAATATATCCCGCTAATCAATTGATCTATCGCTAATAATTATTTATTAACCAAAATACATTTGTTTAAAATGGAGCAACAATCAAATTCATCACGTCCCGATCCTTCTAAAATAATGCAGGTAGGCATGGGCTTCTGGGCTTCCAAATCATTATTAGCCGCGGTAAACTATAGCCTGTTTACCATGCTGGCGGGCCAGTCAAAAAAAGCAAAAGAAATAAAAGACGTATTGAATCTTAAAACTACTGACAGGCATGTGTACGACTGGCTGGATGTGCTGGTTTCAATGGATTTTTTACAACGCGATGGATTGCTGGAAACCGCTGTTTATTCTAATAGCGCCGATACAGAAATGTTTCTTGATGAAAAAAAACCTTCTTACGTAGGCGGTATTTTAAAGATGGGTAATAAAAGGCTCTATGCCCATTGGGGCCATCTTGAAGAAGGATTGCTTACCGGTGAAGCGCAAAATGAATCTAAAGGTGGCGCCGACATGCATTTTTTTAATGACCTGTATAAATCACCCGAACAATTAAGTTTGTTTATCAATGCCATGTCAGGCATACAGGTTGGTAATTTTATGACGCTGGCCAAAAAATTTGATTTCAGTAAATATAAAACCATGGCCGATATTGGTGGCGCCGATGGTTTTCTTTCGTGCATACTTGCTTCGCAACATCCATCTGTCAGCTTTACTACTTTCGATCTTCCGCCTGTGGCTCCCGTGGCGCAGAAAAAAATTGACAGTCTTAATTTAAGCGATAGGATAAAAGTAGAAGGTGGCGATTTTTTAAAAGATCCTATTCCCTCTGCCGATATAATTACCATGGGCAATATTTTGCATGGCCTCAACGAAAGCACTAAAATCGAACTGATCAATAAAGTGTATGATGCCTTACCGCAAAGTGGAGTTTTTATGGCAATAGAAAACATCATTGATAATGACAGAAGGAAGAATACTTTTGGCCTGCTAATGAGCCTGAATATGCTTATTGAAAATGGAGATGGTTTCGATTATACTATGAATGATTTTGAAGGCTGGGTTACCAAAGCAGGTTTCACAAGAACCGAAATCATTCCATTGACAGGGGCCACCAGCGCAGCTATTGCTTATAAAGAATAAATAAAAGCGATGAGGTATGGCACCTCCTATAGTAAATACAAACCAGGGAGATTATTATAATTCTATTCTTATTCCTGAAGTTTATAAAAAGCTTCCTGGTTTTATTTTTTAAGATAATTATGTGCTGACACATTTTTAGGAAAACCAAGCCAGGCTTAATAATCCTGTTAGTGTTTATAAAAATTACCCGAATTTCGCAGGCATTTTCGATATTAGCGAAATTCCATTAAAAAATTAAAATATCAGTTAACTCCCGCATTTCCATTAATAATCAGGGGATTTATTAAAATCTTGCGTTACCAACCCCTACCCATCCCTCGCCTTTG
>DATCMY010000286.1:0-16485 GCA_036565505.1 Hanamia sp. | reverse complement strand
GCTGAAATTGAAAAGTTGTTAGCCGAAGATTACGAAACAAAACTTACTGTAAAATTATCAGACCTCGAACGGCATGAGGAAAAACTAATTTCTACAATCGCCTCAAAGAAAGCGTGGCTTAGTGTTTTGGATGGGCTGAATAATAATTTCTTGCTGCGTCAACACTTGCAAGCGTGGGTGCAAGCAGTAAAGAAAATTGGCAAGACAGGAACAGGAAAGCGCGCATTAAAGTTTAGAAAGGAAGCACAACATCAAATGGAGAAGTGCAAAGATTCCGTTCCGTGTTGGGTTATGCCTCTTTACAAAGTTGCAGAAACAATAAATCCCGAACAGGGAATGTATGACTATGTAATTATTGATGAAGCAAGCCAACTGGGTGCAGATGCAATTTTTCTACTCTACATTTCGAAGAATATAATTATCGTAGGAGATGACAAACAAACTTCTCCTGAATATGTAGGTGTAGATGCGAATACAATGACACCGCATATTAACCGGCACTTACAAGGCATTCCTTTTGCGAATTACTACGGGACAGAATTTAGTTTCTTTGACCATGCAAAAAGATTCTGCAATGGAATGACTGTATTGCGTGAGCATTTCAGATGTATGCCTGAAATAATTGAGTTCTGCAATAAATATTTTTATGCCCCAGACGGAAAAGGTTTGTATCCGCTAAAACAATATTCTGAAAACAGAATTGAGCCACTAAAAGCAGTTTATTGTCAGAGTGGTTATATTGACGGAACAAATCAGAACATCACAAACAAAGTTGAAGCGGAAGCAATCGCAAATAAAATTGCTGAGCTTATTGATGATGAAAACTACAAAGGAAAATCCTTTGGCGTAATCGGCTTACAAGGTAACAAGCAAGCAACCATTATTGAAAGTCTGATTATTAAACAAATCGGTGAGGTTGAATTTAAGAAGCGTGGAATAGTTTGCGGAACATCCGCAAGTTTTCAAGGTGATGAAAGAGACATCATGTTTTTAAGTTTGGTTACAGCACACAACCACAACAGAGCAGCATTGACAAAGCCCGAAGACGAAAGGAGATTTAATGTTGCAGTCAGCAGAGCAAAAGAACAAGTCTGGCTATTCCATTCGGTGCTTTTAGATGATTTGAGTAACACAAATGATTTGCGTTACAAGTTGCTTGACCATTTCCTTAATTACAAACCGCAACCAATTCCACCGCAAAAAACTTTTGAAAGAACTTTGGGAACGCAACCCGAACCATTTGAAAGTTGGTTTGAAGTTGATGTTTACAACGACATCGTTACAAATAATTACAGTGTAATTCCACAATATGAAGTTGCTAAAGGAAGATACAGGATTGACTTAGTAACGCTTTTATCAAACGGAATTAAAATAGCTATAGAATGTGATGGAGATAAATATCACGGTGCGGAACAATTCACGAATGATTTGATGCGACAGAAAGTTTTAGAAAGATGTGGCTGGCAATTTTTCAGAGTTAGAGGCGGTGAATATTATTCGAATCGCAAGAAAGCATTAGAACCGCTTTGGAAACTACTTAATGCAAATGACACCCAAAAAGAAGAGCCATCAGTAACAAATAATCATCAGCAACAGCACGAACAAGAGGGAATTGTTATTGAAGTTGCTGAGAAAGTTCATACAGAGGTTAAAAGGCAACCTCTTATGAATAGTAATAAAGTTGAGCAACCTGATTTGTTCAGAAAGGAAAGTCAAGTTGCAATGACTTTTACGAATGAAGAGCAACTAGAAAACAAAATAAAGACAACAACAAACTTGCTTTCATTTCCTGAACTTTTAGTTTTTACCACAATGCACAATGTTTACAAAGTCCAAAACCGAGGACTGAATAATCAGGCACAAATTGTTTCTGAAATTGAATTTGAAGCAGGAGAAAGACCAATCTACTTTACAGGCACAAAAAATTATTCTGGTTATTTGATTGTAGCTTTTCAAAATGGAAAAGCCGGTAAAATTTCTATGACAAGTTTCCAAACTGAACACAATCGAAAAAAACTCAAAAATGCTTTTAATGAAGAATCAAAATTAATTTTTATTGAACATATAGAAAATGATATTGATTTAGTCGCATTGAGTAGCATCAACAAAGTTGTGCTATTCAACACAAGCCAAATAAATTCAGTTGACAGTAGAACAACAAAAGGCGTTCAGATAATAAAAGAGAAGTACAATAGTGTAATGACAAAAGTGAAAAGACTTAGCCTTGTAAAACTCCAAGACCCTGAATATTATCGCAAGGGTCTAAATGTAGTTGGTTACCACTTAAAGTCAGGAGATGAAATCTAAAAATAAAATAAAATAGAACAATACGGGATGATGACAGAAAACGATCATACATTAACTAAGTTTGAGAAGAAATGGAAAGAACTATTAAAGGTGGAATAAATGGAGCAGTTTCAAATTACATCAAGACCCAGACACTTACGCTATGTGTTTTTTGTGGATGAAAATTATCCCTATGAAACTTTGCTTTCGCTTGTTCATGTCAATCAAAAAATTTGGGGAGGCAGATACAATCCAATCGTTCCAGTTAAAGACAATATCATTTCAGACCGTTGGAAAGAAATTCTAAAATTTTACGACCCTGATTTTGTTTTCTACTCAAAAGAAATTGACCCTGAAATAATAAAGCAGTTACGCATTTTTAATCCTTGCGGTTATTACAATCTTGACGACCAACCAAGGCGGGAAGATATTTCAGGAGTAAGTGGTTTTTATTTTCTCTCTGAGTTTCATGCAAAGTCACGAATTATTTTAACGGCTGAAACATGGAAGACAGAAAGCCCGTTGCTTCCTTACTACAAAACCAATTTTGGTTTTGAAACAAGTTTGATTCATCATGAAGTTGAACTCAGCAAGGACTTTGACAGAAAGATTGTTGGAGAAAAAGAATTTGCATTGCTGAATAAGTTTATCAGTGAACTCAGACCAATAAATCAATCGCACCTTTCAAGAAGAAATTTAAACACTTCAATTCTCAGGAGTAAAAACTACACAGGCAGTTATCATTTTGAAATGGTGATTGCAAAAGACAAATCTTCAAACGCTGATTTGCTTTACTACTGGAACAGAATGTTGTTTGAATTGCGAAGCATACTTTATGTAACAGTTGAAGAATTGAATCTGCTTTGTGCGGATGAATTTTTCGGGCAAGTTCTTTATGATATGGATTGGGATAACTCAATACTTGTTACATCACAATCATTGACAAAGGAAGAAGTTCAGGAAATCATAGACAACAAACTGAGAAAGACAAAAGCAAATAGACGGTTTGAAAATGGAAGGGCAGAAAGTTTTCCTTTTGAAGTGCAGGATAGTCACGGTTTGTATGAAAGGAATTACGGAGAAGTTTCAGCAGTGCAAACACTTCATTCAAGAAATGGACTGTTTCATTTACCGAAACTAAGTTTCGCAAACAAGGTTGGCTTCTATCCGCAGAGTTGGGCTTTGGATATTCAGGTAAAGCAAATTGGAGAACACAATCAAAATGAATTTGCATTGCCTCTCACAACAGAAACGCAATACATTGTAAAAGGAATCAAAGGAAGAATCAACCGAAGAAGAAATATTTCTGTAATCATTCACAATCAGCAAACCACTTCCGATACTTTGGAAATAAATATTCCTGAGTTCAAATCTTTGCTTCGTCAGCTTATAAGCCGACCTGTTATTCATGGTGAAACAAAAGACACAAAATATATTGATAGCGGAGCACATGACGACAGCAAAAAACTTTCTGCATTCCTGAAAACTTTCAATTTTGACTTTACCGCTATTGATGATTTTTTCACAGACAAATTTTGGGTTACAATTTTTGAAGAACTTTCAAAAAGTAAAAAAGCAATTGGCGATTCCATTTTGTTTGAAGAAGTTTTATCAAGATGCAGACCTGAGTTAGCGGCAAAAGGAATTGTTGAGTTGGACAAAAACGGAAAACTTGCAGGGAAGAAGGGAGAAACATTTAAGAACGAAGAAAATTTAGAGTTGGGATTGAAAAGCACAATGAAAGAGTTGTGTGAATACAGAGTGCTTCTGAAAGGATTCAATTTGAAATGCAGACATTGTTCTTCACAGTTTTGGTATCATATCAATGAAGTGAAGGAAACAATAAGCTGCAAAGGATGCCTTGAAGATTTTCAATTTCCAGTTGAACCAAAGTTTGCTTACAAGTTGAATGACCTGATTAAAAACAATATCTATCAGTCAAGCGGATTAAGAGACGGAAATTTAACTGTTATCAGGACGCTTGTGAGTATGCACAGGCGAAGCCATCAATCTTTTTATTACAGCCCGCAATTAAATTTCTACGACAACCATCATAGCAATGACCCTTGTGCCGAACTTGACATTGCTTGTCTTTCAGAAGGGCAATTTATAATTGGCGAAGCGAAGCATGACAGCAAAGCATTTTCAGCAGACAGCAATAAAACACTTCATTCACTTGCAGAAGTTGCGAAAGCAATACGACCTGACAAAATAATTTTATCATGTTACGAGGACAGTCATAACCGACTTGAGAACGCCAAGAAAAGTTTGATTCACATTTTCAACAAGTGGGAATACACACCAGAGATTGAAACTTTGCAGTTGCATACACCTGACGACTTTCGATTAGGACATCACAAATATTTCCGTTACTGAGATGCCCACACACCAAGCCAGGCACATTTGTAAGGCGCACAAAGCCGACACACAAAAGCCAACCTTGCAAAAAGAGTCTGCCTTGTTCCAAAGCTGTCGGCAACCTGCCACACTGGGTACGATATGCAGTTTGATACCAAGACGAAGGACGAATGTACAATAGGGGACTTGCCAAAATGGTGGCGGACGGAAACCGTGTTTCAACTTTTTGTTTTTCAACTTGGCTATGTGCATATCATCAACTTTTAATTATAAATTTGGCTGTAGTTAGCCGGGCTGGATGGAATTCTATTTCCCGCACTTCGGCAATGCAGAACGAAAAGTGAAATGTGAAAATACATTTGGGAACGATGATCCTACAGATGAAAACTGAATTTTTTAAAAATCAATCAAAATTTTTAATTATGCAATGGCAGGGAAGAAGGGAAAGTGATAATGTTGATGATCGCCGGGGTATTTCCGGGGGTGGCCTTGCTGTGGGTGGTGGTGTAATCGGAATCATTTTTATACTCGCTAAATTTTTATTGGGTAATGGTGACATTAATGACCTGCAACAATTAGTGCCTCAGCAGCAACAGCAGGAAATGACTGTAGAACAAAAGGCAGCCGATGATAAGGAAGCCTCTTTTGTGAGAGTAGTACTTGCAGATACCGAGGATGTGTGGACGAAAATATTTAATGATATGGGCAGAACCTATGCCAAACCTACTTTGGTATTATTTCGTGATGCCACTACTTCAGGTTGTGGAAATGCGAGCTCTTCAAGTGGTCCGTTTTATTGCCCGGTAGATGAGGATGTATATATTGATTTATCTTTTGCAAACCAATTAAGAGATCAATTTGGCGCCAGCGGCGATTTTGCAATGGCCTATGTGGTGGCTCATGAAGTAGGGCATCACGTTCAGGATTTATTGGGAGTTACCAAGAAAATGCAACAGATTCAGCAACAGGTAAGTGAAACTGAATATAATAAATACTCTGTTCGTTTAGAATTACAGGCCGATTTTTATGCCGGTGTGTGGGCGCATTACGATCAGAAAATGAAAAATGTAATTGATCCCAATGATATAAATGAGGCTTTAACAGCAGCCAATGCAATTGGTGATGACCGCCTTCAACAGGAATACCAGGGAACTGTTACTCCTGATTCCTTTACACATGGTACTTCCGCACAAAGAATGTATTGGTTTAAGAAAGGTTATGAAACCGGCGATCTTAGCCAGGGAAATACATTTGCTGCAGGAAGCTATTAATATTGGATGAAAAGCCAATCAGCCAATTAATGCCTTTTAAAATATTTTGTAGGTCTGACGGTCTCCGTCTGACCGGTAAACTTAAATAACCGATAAATAATTGACTGCTATTTAATACTAATGCCTTTTAAAATATTGAATTTCCCGTTCATGTTTTTCGGCGGCTTCCCGGCTGGCAAAAGTTCCCAGGTTTCGGCGTTTATTCGTTTTAGGGTCTGTTTTTCTTGAATAAATGCGGTATTCACCTGATTTTAATTTTCGTATCATGGCTTTGTTTTTAAATAAAATCACAATCCCGATGCCAAAAAATAATTTTTGTTCAGCCAGTGTTTTTCTTTTAAATTGATTTTCAAATTTGATTACCGCGTTCCATTGAATAATGAGCGCAAAGCAGGAAACAACAAGAATAAAGCGGCTGGAAGAATTGGTAAGAGATAGTGAGGCAGGAAGAAAAATAATACCATCTTGATTTAATAAGTGGTCCAAAGGACTACGTTGAAATCTAAGATGTTATTATGCCGATAGAAAAAGGCATTGGACTATTTGCTGGTAAAATCGGTATAAAAAGGTTAAGCTATTAACGTATTTCCAGTTTTTAAAATTTACTTAAGTTCGTAAAATGATATACGATTGCATTGTAATTGGCAAAGGCTTAATAGGTTCCGCTGCGGCAAAATATTTGAGTCAATCTCAAAAAAAGGTAGCAGTATTAGGGCCTGATGAAACCCAGGCTATAAATGATGGAATCGTATTTTCAAGCCATTATGACGAGTCGCGAATTCAAAGAGTTATTGGCAAAGATGCCACCTGGACTTTACTCAATCAACAATCTGCCGATGGATATGCCAACCTTGAAAAGGAAAGCGAAATTACATTTCATTCAAAAGTGGGTTGTTTGTATGTAAATCCTTATGGAAATGATGCCTACCTTGAAAATGCACCCGCCCTGGCAAAGATTACTACTCAGAAATTTCAACATTTTAAAAGTAGCGATGCATTGTATTCTTCTTTTCCTGGTTTTCATTTTCCAAAACAGGCAAAGGGAATGTTTGAAAGCTCGCCCTCGGGCCATATTAATCCGCGACTTTTAATAAAAGCGCAATTAAAGATTTTCAAAAAAAATGGCGGAGAAATTTTGAATGACGTTGTAAACGACATTAGTTACAGTAACGGGAATTTTAAAATAGCCACCCTTGCAGGAAAAAAATACCAATCCAAAAAAATATTATTGGCACCCGGCGCTTTTGCAAATTTTTTAAATCTTCTAAAGAGAAAACTCCTTGTAAACATTAAAGGAGAAACAACTATTTTGGTGAAAGTTAATGCAGAGGAAGCGCATCGTTTGGCAAAACTTCCTTCACTCTTATACGAAATTGCAGAACCTGAAATACAGAATATTTATTTAGTGCGCCCGTTACAATATCCTGATGGCGAATTTTATATTAAGATGGGAGCTAATCTTCCTGGTGATCTATACTTTAATAACCTTGAAGATATTCAGGAATGGTTTAAAATCGGAAACAGTAATAAGAATTTGGAAACGATGAAAAATGCTTTAATGGCCATCATGCCGGAGCTTGCAATAGAAGATTGCTTAACAAAAAGGTGTATCGTTACTTTTACCCGGCATGGTCATCCCTATATTGGTTCCACTGATCAAAAGGATTTGTTTATTGCTGCCGGGGGAAATGGGTATGCTGCCATGTGTTCAGATGCAATAGGAAAAATTGCTGCTACACTTATACAGGAAGGGTTTTTCCCAAAGGGATTTAGTTCAAAAGATTTTCATCCAGTTTTTATTGATTAATTGTATGGTTTTTCTGAATAAAAGATTAGACTTTTCCTAAACGTATAAAAAAATCCTCTATTATTCATTTTGGATTCGAGCGGTCATCCCATTTATTATACCAAACCGGGTTGATTGAAATAAGCGAATCGCAGAGGGAATTCGTTTTTAATGGTACGGCATTTGAAGAACAACAAAAAAATCAATTTATGCCGCAAGGGACGATACTTCAATACTTTCATTGGTATTTACCCAATGATGGAAATTTATGGAAGCAAATAAAAGGAGAGGCTCAACGGCTAAAAGATCTGGGGTTTTCTTCATTATGGTTTCCCCCCGCATTCAAAGGGGCAGCGGGTGGATACAGCACAGGATATGATGTATATGATTTGTATGACCTGGGAGAATTTGATCAGAAAGGTTCTGTTCGTACAAAGTATGGTACCCGGCAGGAATATGTAGAAGCGATAGATGCGGCACATGCGGCAGGCCTTCGGGTTATGGTGGATATTGTTCTTAACCACAAAGCAGGAGGAGATGAAATGGAAAGAGTAAATGTGGTAAAAGTTAACCCTGAAAACCGAACTAAAATAATTTCAGCGCCTTTTGAAATAGAAGCCTTTACAAAATTTACTTTCCCTGGCCGTGGCAAAAAATATTCTGAATTTGAATGGAATTATATGTGTTTCAGCGGGGTTGATTACGCTTATAACCTTAGTGAAGATGGGATCTTTAAAATATTGAATGGCTATGGTGATACGTGGGATGAAATGATAAGTGATGAAAGAGGGAATTATGATTTTCTTATGTACAATGATATTGATTTTAGGAACAACGCCGTGAGAGAAGAACTAAGCCACTGGGCAAAATGGTATTGGGACCAGTCCAATTTTGACAGTGTGCGACTCGACGCGCTAAAGCATATATCACCTTCGTTTTACGTGGAATGGTTGAGGAAATTACGCCAAAGTACAGGAAAAGAAATTTTTGCAGTGGGAGAATATTGGGCACCCGGATTTTTGAATTTATTGCTTAAGTATATAGAAGTTACCAATGGTGAAATGAGCTTGTTTGATTCTTCATTGCACCAAAACTTTCATGATGCCTCTCTCTTAGGTAATAATTATGATATGAGCAGAATACTTGATGAAACATTGGTAAAAGTGATGCCGGAGAAAGCGGTAACTGTTGTTGACAATCACGATACACAATCGTTGCAATCGCTGGAAGCGCCGATAGAAGCATGGTTCAAGCCATTGGCATATGCATTAATATTACTACGTGCAGAGGGATATCCCTGCGTTTTTTACCCTGATTTGTACGGTGCCCATTATCGGGGAAATGGGAATGACGGAAAAGAATATGAAATATGGTTACAAAAAGTAGATAGCATTGAGAAGCTCATGGAGGCTCGTAATAATTATGCCTACGGAATGCAGAGGGATTATTTTGATCATAAAAATTGCATTGGATGGACAAGAGAAGGAGACAATGACCATGGCGGTTGCGCAGTTGTTTTATCTAACGGCGATAATGGAAATAAATATATGGAGATGGGGAAGCGCTATTCAGGCAAAAGTTTTATAGATATGCTGGGGAAAAATCAAAATGAAGTTAAGATAGATGATAATGGCTGGGCAAATTTTTATGCGCCTGCCGGTTCCTTATCAGTCTGGATTGAAAAATAAAAATTAATTTTTTGTAAACTGAAAACAATGCCTAGCAAAATAATTCTACAAACTTTATTGATTAACAGTTTTCATTCCAGCCTCAGTGTAACGTAATCCTGAAATTGCATTTTTAGGAAATACATCTTCAATCATTTCCATTTCCCGGGGGGATAAAGAAATATCAGCCGCTTTTATATTTTCTTCGACATATTTTCTTCGCTTTGTTCCGGGTATAGGGAAAATAAAATCTTCCCGGGCCATTACCCATGCCAGAGCTAATTGAGAAACTGTGCAATCTTTTTCTTTTGCAATGGATTCTATTTTTTTTACCAGGTCAAGATTTTTATTAAAATTTTCTCCCTGGAAACGGGGAGATGTTCTGCGGTAATCATCTTCCTCCAAATCTTCTATTGTTTTTATTCTTCCGCTTAAAAAACCTCTGCCCAAGGGGCTATACGCAACAAATGCAATTCCTAATTCTTTGCAAGCTGGCAATATTTTATCTTCGGGGTCGCGGCTCCATAAGCTGTATTCAGTTTGTAAAGCTGAAATGGGATGCACCGCATTTGCTTTACGAAGTGTTTCTGTATTTACTTCACTTAATCCAATCCCTCTTATTTTTCCTTCTTTCACCAACTGCGCCATAGCTCCCACAGTTTCTTCGATTGGCGTATCCGGATCTTTCCGGTGCAGGTAGTATAAGTCGATCACTTCAACATTTAATCTTTTTAAACTTGCCTCGCAAGCGCTTTTTACATATTCCGGTTTGCCGTTTAATCCTCTTACATTCGGGTTTGCAGGATCTCTCAGGATTCCAAATTTTGTAGCAAGCGTTATTTCTTTTCTAAAAGGTTGAATTGCTTTGCCAACAAGTATTTCGTTAGTAAATGGCCCATACATATCGGCCGTATCAAAAAAAGTAAGGCCAAGTTCGTAAGCCCTGTGTATTGTTTTTATTGATTCTGCATCATCTTTACCTCCATAAAAATCGCTCATGCCCATACAACCAAGTCCTATTTGAGAAGCTTTTAATCCCTGGGTTCCCAATGATTTTATTTTCATAAATTTTATTTTTTGTATAGTAAGAATTTTACCAAAAAAGATTAATTATTGTATTTATCATCAACACCATGCCATTACTTTCTCATAAATATTATGCCATTATTATTCGCGTATAGATGAAAAGTATCTTATTAAGATCGTTTGGTAAAAAAGAAATAGTAATCGTTTTTGTAACTACTTAACTTTTTGCAGGTAAATATTTTTAATGCAGATGCTGCATAAAAGTTAAAAAATATTTATTAAGGTAAAACAGGGCTATTTTGGGATATTCTTAATGGTTAGCTGAAATTTAGTATTCAGGCTCACTTCATAATTATTCTCATTAAGGATTGTCCTGGCACCTTCATCTTCAAGAATTACCTGGGCCAAATGCATTGCCAGATCTGAACCACTGATCACATTTCCTACTTTCCCTTCTGTAAATTGTATCAAAAACTTATAACCGGCTTTTCTGCCTGTACCTGCACGCTCAAAGTCAACTCTGTTAAGGGCTAACACCTGATCTTCGGTGCTTGATTTTTTCATTAAAATTTTGACAATCGGCAAATATTTTTTCCAGATGTGATTATACATGTAAGAAATTAATTTTAAATTTTTTTTGTGGCCGGCAGGCAACATCCGGAAAGAAAAACACCGGTAAAAATGTAAATATACGTTAACTGATGTTCATATAAAATTACAGCAAATTTTTATCCGAATAAAATTATAGGATTTTTTCATAAAAATGAATTTATTATATGGTCAAAGAAATATCATTTTCATACTGTTTATTGGTTGCGATACATAAAAAACCCCCCGCTAAAGCCGGGGGAATTCCTGATTAAAAACTACACACACTTATTTTTATTTATTACAAATACATTATTTAATACTGATTATTAACACTGAATTGTAAAAATCTATCTTTTTTTATATTTTTTTGGTGCTATTGAGTAAATGGTAATATTTAATTATTAACTGGAAGAAATATATCAATGGCAGGAGATTATTTATCAAAATAAACTAAATTAATTAGTTTTTGTACACTAAATTAATTAGTTTGTGAATCCTTAAAAAATATAATCAACTTATGAATACTGGATTTATAAAAGTGCCGAAGACTTGTGCAAACAGATTATGAAAATTAAGAATCGAATGTTTTAAAAAATTACTAATGGAACAAAATGAACCAGGGTTCAGAACAACCCCTGATAATGAAGATGCCAATGAATTTTATTTTAAGGGACGCGGGGCACAGATCAATACAAAAAACAAGTTTATTAAAAATGAACAGGTAAAAGAATTCATTGAGGGAATTGATGACTTTACAGAAACAGATTTGCCAACTCAATTTTTAACGATTTACCCAAAAACGATTGTTAACAAAGTTGATAGTCCCGATGTGGGCATGTGGTACAACATGAATCCATACCAGGGTTGTGAGCATGGTTGTATTTATTGCTATGCAAGAAATTCTTTTGAATATTGGGGCTATAGTGCAGGTCTGGACTTTGAAACGAAAATTATGGTCAAAAAAAATGCGCCGGAATTATTTAGAAAATTTTTAATGAACCCGAAGTGGGAATGTAAACCCATATCGTTAAGCGGCAATACAGATTGCTATCAACCTGCTGAAAGAAAATTTGAAATCACGAGAAGATTATTGGAAATAGCGCTGGAATTTAACCAGCCGATTGGCATAATTACAAAAAATGCTTCCATTCTTCGTGATAAGGATATTTTAAAAAGAATGGCTAAAAAAAAATTAGTCAGTGTGTTGGTTTCAGTCACTTCATTTGATGAAGATTTGCGTAGAGTGATGGAACCACGCACTACCACGTGGAAGCAGCGCTTAAGAATTATAAAAGAATTAAGTGATGAAGGCGTAAGAATGGGTGTAATGCCTGGCCCCATGATACCGGGATTGAATGAACATGAAATGCAGAAAATAATGAAAACTGCCAGTGAAAACGGAGCTGTATTTTCAGCCTATACATTTATACGATTGAATGGCGCTATCAAACTTTTGTTCCATGATTGGTTGTATAAAAATTTTCCAGACCGTGCAGATAAAGTGTGGCATTTAATAGAGAGCGCCCACGATGGAAAAGTAAATGACAGCCGTTTTGGAATTCGTATGCGTGGTGAAGGCCCGATAGCAGATTTAGTAAAACAACAATTTTCCAAATACAATAAACTCTATCATTTAAATGCAGAAAGATGGGAATTAGATTGCAGTCAGTTTGTAAGACCGGGAGCCCAGGGGAAGTTGTTTTGAGGGAAAAATATTTCATTTATTCTTCCTTCTCTTTCTTCTTTCCAAAATCCTTTATTTTTACCACTAATCTATTTTTATATGGGAACAGTGGCAGAAAATATTAAGGCGTTTTTTCAGAGTGCTATTCAGGATAATATTCAAAGTTTCGAAAAGTTGCCTAAATCCGGGGGTGACCGTATTTATTTCCGGATCGTTACTGAAAAAGATTCTTACATCGCTACCTATAATGAAAACACCAGGGAGAATGAAACTTTCTTACATTTTACGAAACAATTTTCAACCATAAATGCTCCCGTTCCATTTATTTATTTTACTTCGAATGATGGTAAAATGTATATTCAGCAGGACTTTGGTGCTACTTCGCTGTTAAATGCCCTGGAGCAATTTGGTCAAAATGAATATGTATATGAGTTATTTAAAAAAAGCCTGAAAGCGCTGGCGTGGCTTCAGATCAAAGGCATCAATAATTTTGATTATTCTTATTGCTTAACCTCCAAAGAATTTGGCAAGCAAGCCATTATCAGCGATCTGCTATATTTCAAATATTATTTTTTGGACACACTCAGGATTCCCTATGATAAAGAAAAACTGATAGATGATTTTGAAGCGCTCAGCAATTATCTTACGCGTGTGGAGCATACCTATTTTATGTTCCGCGATTTTCAAAGCAGGAATATTTATATCCAGAATAACGAAGTGCATTTTATAGATTACCAGGGCGGCATGAGGGGCGCTTTGCAATATGATGTAGCTTCTTTATTATGGCAGGCAAGGGCCAATCTTACGGATGAATGGAAAAATTCTTTGCTGGAATATTATATGGATTGTGTAAGTGAAATTTTAAATAAGCCATTAGACCGTATTCGTTTCGTAAGCCAATACAATGGATATGTATTAATAAGGCTGATGCAGGTTTTGGGCGCTTATGGCTTTAGGGGTTTGTTTGAAAGAAAAGCACAATTTTTAACCAGTATCCCTCTTGCGCTTACTAACCTGAAATGGTTTCTTGCCAATAAAAAAACGGGAATTGCTTTACCTGAATTTGAGCGGATTCTTAACCTGATTGTGCAGGAAGATATTGTGGATCGTTTTCGGCCTTTGCAGGCAAATGCTTCAACTCCTTTAGTAATTACCATCAATAGTTTCTCCTATTTAAAAACGGGCTATCCAAAAGAAAAATCTACTAATGGTGGTGGTTTTGTTTTTGATTGCAGAGGGATATTGAATCCGGGGCGGATTGAAGAATTTAAAATGCTGACAGGCAGAGATAAACCGGTAATCGATTTTTTGGAGCAACAAACCCCAATGCCTGAATTTTTAAACGGCGTTTACAACATTGTAGATATTTCTGTAGAAGATTATATCAAAAGAGATTTCGCTTCTTTAACTATTAGCTTTGGCTGTACAGGTGGCCAGCACCGCAGCGTATATGCAGCAGATACGCTTACACGATACCTTTGTAATAAATTCAAGGTAAAGATTGAATTGAATCACATTGAACAAAACATTCATGAAAGCAAAGGATTTGAATAACAGCACATCTCCAATAACTTCTGAGCAGGTGCAGGTTTCCACTGAAGCCTCTTCCAGAGTGGAAGGGGTAGAGAACTCTTCTCTGTTGCAGGATAAAAATTCAGACTTTCTTTCATTAAAGAATCAACAAGAAAATGAAAAAAAATCTGACATAGGTTCCCCCTTCGGGGGTCAGGGGGCAAAAGGTTCTATGACAATTGGATACCAATGGGCTGATCCTTCCACATACAAATTAATATCTGAGTTTGCCAAAGAAAATCGTTCAACTCCTACACCTGCCGAAGAAAAATTATGGACCTTATTGAAAACAAAAGAATTAGAAGGGCATAAATTCAGAAGGCAACATATTATTAGTAGTTATATTACTGATTTTGTTTGTTTAGATAAAAGATTAGTGATAGAAATTGACGGATTAATTCATCAACTTCCTGAAAATAAAGAAGCAGACAAAATACGAACACAATGGCTCAATTATATTGGTTTTAAAGTAATCAGATTTATAAATGATGAAGTATTAAATAAAACTGGTGAAACAATTCAAACTATTTTAATTGAATTGAATGAGCGGATAGGGATAAGCTCAGCGCTACTTAACAGCCCATCCTCAATAACTTCTGAGCAGGTGCAGGTTTCAACTGAAGCCTCTTCCCGTGGAGAAGGAGTGGAGAGTACTTCTCTGTCGCTGGATAAAAATTCTGATCCTCCTTCATTAAGAAATCAGCAGGAAAATGAAAAAACATCTCACCTAAGTTCCCCCCTCGACGGACAGGGGGCTACTAAAGCAATGATCCTTGCGGCGGGCTTGGGTACCAGGCTAAAACCATTTACTGACAAGCATCCTAAAGCATTGGCAATTGTAAATGGAAAAACTATTTTACAAAGAAATATTGAATACCTCGCAACATTTGGCATTAATGAAGTAATTGTAAATGTTCATCATTTTGCTGACCAGATCATCAATTTAATTAAAATAAATAAAGGTTTTGGCAGCAGAGTCTCTTTTTCTGATGAAACTGCTGAAGTTTTAGATACTGGTGGAGGAATTAAAAAGGCAGCATGGTTTTTTAAAGACGATAAGGCACCTTTTGTAGTGATGAATGTAGATATTCTTACCGATATGAACCTGGGTGATATGATTGCCCAACACAAAAAAAATAATCCTCTTGCAACCCTTGCGGTTACTTCACGTATAACATCCCGTTATTTTTTATTTGATGAATACAATCATTTATGCGGATGGAAAAATGATAATACAGGTGAACAAAGGATGAGCAGGGAATCGAAAAAATACATACAAAAAGCTTTTAGTGGAATTCATATTATTTCACCTGAAATATTCCCATTGATAAAAGGAACCGATAAATTTTCTATAGTGGATGAATATCTCGAACTCGCTAAAACGCATACTATCTCTTCATTTGACCATAGCAATACTAAGTTTATTGATGTAGGAAAACCGGAAAGTATATTAAGGGCAGAGGAAATGTTTTATTAGTTGTTAGATTTATATTTTTCGTGTATTATGGTTTTCACTCCAATAAAATTTTCTTTAAGATAATCCAGAATTTTATTAAAAAGCTCCATGATTGTATCATATGTGTTATCGTGAGCCACTAATACGATAACAGCAAGCGGGTAATTTGTAAAATTATTTTGAAAAGAAAGGTTATTGTCAATTGTCAAAAAGAAAGTAAAATTATTTGCAAGCATGGAGTGCAACAAATCTCCGTTCGACTTACCCAACCATTTGCATATCCTGAACAGTAAAGGTATTTATTCCTTTTTCGGTGAATCTGTACTTTAATTTTACAGGAAGATTTTCATCTAATAATAGTTTCATCTTCTATTATTGCAGGTATTTCAAAATGTTTGCCACTCCATTCAATTACCGCCTCAACTTGTTCTTTAGAAACACTTGGGAAATCTTCGAGGAAAGTATCAATAGAAATGCCTTTTTCTAAATGCCAGAATAAACTTTGAACAGGGACACGGGTTCCTTTAAAAACCGGTTTCCCAAATTGGACTTCCGGATTTACACTAATATAAGAAGATATCGTTTGCATAGAGAATAATTTACACAAATTTACCTGTAAATTTTATAATCCACATGTGAATAAATTCGGCTAATTAATATTTTGATGTGCTGGAATACCTTCGGTTGAGTTTTGTGAGGCATTATGACAAGAATAATATAATAAAGAAGGGGCAAATAAATGCCCCAATACTATTCCAGTCAGTCATGTTATTCCTATTAGGTTGCTC
>DATCMY010000285.1:0-9052 GCA_036565505.1 Hanamia sp. | reverse complement strand
GGACAGTGTGTGCTGTCCGACATACGACGTAGATTTGTTCATTATTGTTAGATTGATGAGTGGTATCAGCAAACTAACAAAAAGGGGGTGATGAACCCCCTTATACTACTTTTTTTTCATTATTTATCTCGGACAATAGTGGTTCGGAAATAAAAAGTATACACAGGCTCCCACAGCCTGGCGCTGGAAGGGTCTTCTCTGGTGGCCACATTTTTATGATGCCCCTTATTGTGTTCTACAAAGAAATGCATGTAAAGACTTGTTAACAGTAAAGCTTTTGCAAGTATTTGTTCAAAGCGATTGACACGGTGCCCCAATTCATGCCCCACATTAATACCAAAGGTGCCGCATAAAAGTCCCATGGTAAATATCCTTGCCAATGCATCAGTAGTGCTGTAAGGGCTGTATTTCATCTGCCATAAAAAAAATAAATAATGCAGTGTACTGGAGCAATACAATGGAATATAAAATGGAATCGTATGTTTTATTTTTCCGGGCAAGTTCTTCTTCGGCAGCCTGCATATTTGATGGATCTGCTTTTAAGAATATTTCTGCAACAGGTATTAATATCCAGGCGTAAATTAATGCCAGCCAGCAAATAAATCCATTACCCGTAAATGAAAGCAAAGCCAGGAGATATACAAATAAGGGAGTGAGGTATTTTAAAGTTCTTATCATATTCAAGCTGTATTAAATTGAGAAGTATTTAATATTATCCTCTTCTAAAATTAAGTCAATTTATTGGATATATGTTTAGGATATAAAGCGTTTTTGTGAGACTGGGAATCAAACTTAAATAAATTAGTTATTTCTTTTTTTCATCACTTCTTCTTAATAAAACATTCAGCGCCTCCCATTCAGGTATATAATCAGTTACCATTTTAAGTATTGCTACAAAAGGTATGAATAATATCATTCCATTTACGCCCCACAATATGCCGCCTCCTATAACTGCTACTAATGTGGCCCAGGTACTTACATTGAGTTGGGAGGCTACCACACGGGGAAAAATTACATTGGCCTCAAGATATTGAACAAATGAAAATACCGCTATGACACCCAACGGATACCAAATGCTGTCTTTGGTGATCCATGCCACAGTAATGGGCAATAAGGCGCTGATAAAAATTCCGAGGTAGGGGATGATGGTCATAATTGCAGTAAGAAAACCAAACAGGATCGCATGCTTTATTCCCAATGCCAGCAAACCGAGGCTATTGAGTACACCTACTATGATGTAAACAAACACTATTCCTTTTATAAAATGAAAATAGGTGTTGATGGTTTTATGAAGAATGTTGTGAAGCCTGTCTTTATAATGATCGCCCATTAATTTTTCAAGGAAAAGAATAAAATCGTTTCGGTTGTAAAGGAATAAAGCGGCAAACACCGGGATGATAAAGAGCATAAATAATCCGGATGCTGTTTTATTGAAAGTGCCTGCCAGCAATACTGCGGTATTATCTGATAATTTTTCTGTAGTGTGCAGCCACCATTCGTTTTGTGATGCCACTGATAGATTTAGATTGCCGGCAATCCAGTTTTGTAATTCAGTAATTGATGGTTCCACCTTAGCTCTCAGTGCCGGTATGTCCTGACGAAAGGCATTGAATTGTAAAAAAAGCAACCATAGCAGGATGGCAAATAAAATCATTACTAATAATAGGCCTAAAGAAATGGCAACACTTTTTGGAAAATGATGTTGCTCCAGCCACCGGTTAAAGGGATACAATACAATGGCGATAAACAATCCATAAAACATCGGTATAAAAAGTGTTTCGCCTACATAAAAAGCAAAAATGATAAGTGCGCTTATCAGCAGGTATTTAAGAATTGCGTTGGAAAAAATGTTATGATTAGTCATATACAAAACATGTAAATGATAAAATGTAGCAATGCAATTTATTTGTATTCTGTAACAATTAATATGAGGAACGTAAGGTGATTTGGTGATGATCATCAGTATATTTGATGGGACTTAGAATGAATTTAGTATCAAATTTGCATGACAGCTACAATTGATATATGGAAGTTATTAGCAGGTATTGCCATCTTTTTGCTGGGCATGAAGTTTTTGGAAGAATCGCTTCAGCAAATGGCAGGCAGGCCTTTTAAATTGTTTCTGAAAAAACAGACATCTTCAAAGCCTAAAGCTATTTTAGGTGGGGCACTCGTTACGGGAATTATGCAAAGCAGCAGCATAGTTAACCTGATGGTACTGGCATTTGTGGGTGCCAATGTAATTCAAATGCAAAGTGCGCTGGCGGTAATTTTAGGCGCTAACCTTGGCTCTACATTTACCAATTGGATTATTGCTACGATTGGATTTAAATTCAATATTGATAGCATTTCTTTTCCTCTTACCGGTGTATTTGGCATTATGATGTTGCTGAGTAATAAAGAAAGCCGCTGGCACCAATGGAGTTCATTTTTATTTGGTTTTGGATTTTTATTTGTTGGTCTTAACTATATCAAAGCCGGAGTAGAAGACACCGTAAAGCTTATTGATTTATCATCCCTGCAGCATTACCCTTCTATTGTTTTTTTATTAGTGGGTTTTATTATTACTTCTTTGGTACAATCCAGTTCTGTAACCGTTGCTATTGTGCTGAGCGCATTGTATTCAAATGCTATTGGTTTATTTGACGCTACCGCCATTGTATTGGGTTCTGAAGTGGGCACCACAGTAAAACTGGTGCTGGCATCTGTAAATGGCCTGCCTGTAAAAAAAAGAGTGGCACTCGGTAATTTTCTTTTCAATATTATAACTGCATTGCTGGTGTTTATTTTTTTGATGCCTGTCAACAGATTTATAACTGAGGTAATGGCGATAAAAGATAACCTGATTGCATTGGTATTTTTTCAAAGCCTGGTAAATATTGTGTGTATCATCCTGTTTTATCCCTTCTTAAATGTACTTGGAAAGTTCCTGCAAAAAAGATTTATTGTCACAGATGATGAAACTCTTTTTATTCATAAGACAAATGTGAATGATACGGAATTGGCAATAGTGGCTTTGGAAAATGAGGTAAAACATTTTATTCTGCATTCAATAAAATTTACGCGCGATGTTTTTGAAAGACCGGAGGATAAAATGCTGAAAGGAGCTATTCAGAAAAATAACCACCAAAATAATTTGATGGAACATTACGAATACCTGAAACATTTGCATGGGGAAATACATGGCTTTTCTATCAGGCTGCAAAATAAAATTACTGATGATAAAGAAATAACCCAAAGATTGGAACAGTTGATAGCGGCCAACAGGAATACCATGTATGCAGCTAAAAGTATAAAAGATACATTGCCGGATATTGCTCAATTGCGCAATTCATCAAACGATATTAAATATGGATTTTATATGGATACTGCTGATAAAGTGGATCCATTTTGTAAAAATATTACTGCACTTTTACTTAAGCCAAAAACTGAATCCGGCTTTGATGAATTGAGTGAAATTTATAAATCGGTTACCGGTAGTTACGCTACTATTTTGCACCAGCTTTATAAAGAAAATATGGAGGGGCAATTAAGTGAAATTGAAATCTCTACACTTATTAATTTTAACAGGGAAATGTACACAGCTTATAAATCATATGTATTTGCAATAAAAGATTTCCTTTTAAATGAAAATCAGGCAGCTTATTTTGATGAGTTGCCGGGATTTATCAGGTAGGTTTTTGTCCTGTTTGTAATTCATCTTTCCCTAATCTTTTTTCCGGAGGTATATAAGGCAGTCCAAACAAGCGATAGATACTTTCTTCCGTTTCGCCGGCCAGCCGCTTATTCGTTATGGCATCAAATACACCATACTCATTTATTTTCCATCCTCTCTTTTTTGCAATGGTACGCAACTGAATAGTATGATCCCTGCTGCCGGTAAAGTATAGCAGGGCAGCGCCATATTCATCTTCATGAACCACTCTTATATCTGCCTGTGCATTATTTTCTTTCAGCAACACGCTGGCCTTTGTTTCGCCACTGGCTAATACATTCGCTACCTGGGGCAATTGAATAAACCGGTTGATAATTTTTTTCCAGTTCCTGCGCTCAGCGGTTGCGATCATATCTATATCTCCCACAGTTTCCGTTTTTCTTCGTAGACTCCCTGCCAGTGTTGCTTTCAGCACGCCCGGAATTTTTAATACTTCCATTAATAGTTCATTGCCTATGCGTTCAGCCTCTTTTAATAACATCCGTTTTCTTTCATCTTTATTTAATTTCAAAACCTTAAGGAGGTTCTCAATTCTCTTTTTTCCAAATCCTCTCACAGCTTTCAATTCCCCTTTTTCAATTGCCGCAATTATATCTTCTTTTGAATTTACTTTTAGTGTTTCATGGAGCAATTTTACTGTTGCCGGCCCAATACTTCCAATTTCCATCAGGTCAAGTAATTCATAAGGAACTTTTTGTTTAAGATTTTCAAATGTTTGAATGGTGCCGGTATCCAAATATTCTATGATTTTTTCAGCTATACTTTCACCCACACCTTTCAGTGCATCTAATTTTTTTATATCATGTCCGTAGATATCTACCGGCTCACTCATATTGCTGAGTGTTTTAGCAGCCATATCATAAGCTATGGCTCTGAAGCGTTCTTTCGCTCCGAGATATTTGTAGCAATCGGACATCTGGCGGAAAATGCCGGCAAGTTCTTTATTGTGCTTTAAAGTAGTGGCATTTGATGGAAGCATCGTTAACATAAAAACATATTATTCGAAATAATACCAAAATGTAGGTTCCGGCAATGAGAACTGTCAATGCTTTCACTGACGGCTGTCATAGGTACAGGAATTATAGATAATTATTTTCGTTTAATAAAATCAGATTTTATGTTGCAACAAATAAATGATCAATATGCTGAAGTATTGGAGGCCCCAAAATACCTTCCATGTATTTCATTGATCATGCCGTTTGAGCCCAAGATGAACCTGAAAGTTGAGTTGGCACATAAACTGAAGATTGCAGCCGATAAAATAGAAAATGAATTGCTGGATAATTATACTGAAGCCAGGGCAATGCCTGTAATTAAAAAATTGCGGGAAGTATTAAAAGATTTGAATTATAATACTCATAAAAAAAGTATTGCCATTTTTGTTTCATCGGTGATACAAAAAGTGTATTACCTGGATTTACCCGTGGGAGAAAAAATAATTATTGATGATTCATTTGAAATCCGCGACCTTATTTATAGTAAAAAAGAAATTCATAAATACCTGTTGGTAGTATTAAGTAGTAAATGGACAAAAATTTTTATTGGTAATACTACTCAGTTTATAAGGATAGTATCTAATGTGCCGGCAAATGTAGCAGCCTATAAAAATGACCTGCCGCAAAAAGTGGCCAATTTCAGCGATGAAACTAAGATTAAGGAAATACAACTCGATAAATTTCTAAGGCAAACCGATAACGGACTGAGCTTTTTGCTTAAGACTTACAAGTTACCCCTTTTTATAATGGGTAATTCAAAGACAATTGGTCATTTTAAAGCAATAACGCATAATGCAAAACATGTAATAGATTATATACCTGGCAATTTTGAAGAAAAAACAGAACCGGAATTACAAAAAATAATGAAACCCTATGTTGCAGATTGGAAAAAGATTATACAAAATGATTTATTGAAACAGATAGATGAAGCAATGAATTTTAAAAAACTCGCTATCGGTATCAATGAAGCCAGGAAATCTGCGATGCAAAAGAAAGGAAGATTGTTGGTGCTGGAGAAAAATTATATGTATCCGGTTAAGCAAGACGTAAATTCCGAAATTATTTTAAGGCATGATGAATCGAGGAAATACGCCTTTTATAATAAGGATGTGGTAGATGATGTAATTGAAAGAGTGCTGGGTGGTGGAGGAGATGTAGAATTTGTTGATGAAGGCCTGCTATATAAATTTGATAAAATCGTTTTAATAGAATATTATAGTGGACGATAATTGGTCACTACCGCCCGGGATGTTTTGCCGACCGGGTGATAGTGCGGCTTCCATCTAAATCAATAAATGGGGTATCTGCAAAAAAAAGTCCCTTTTCTTAATTGAAATGGGACTTTTTTTTATTGTCTATTGATTAAATCATTAATTTAATAACATGATTATTTGTTGGTATCACGCACCGGTGAATCCTTTTTAGGAACAGGTAAATTATTAATGATAGGATTTCCGCTTTCCGGAGAAAGAACAGGGGCAGGTTTGGTAAAATACTGTTCCATTCCATTGATCTGCTGCAATAATTGCTGCACTATTTGATTATCATAAGCAAGCGCGGCTTGTTTGTTATCATCCAGGTTGTTGTAATAAGTAATTTGCTGTTCAATATCTTTACGCAATGCATCGGAGATTTTTTTGGCCAGTGCATTATCTCCTGCTTTATAGGCAGCTAATAAGAACTGCCCGGAAATTTGATCCTGTTGCTGCCTGCGCGATGCCAATCCATAAGGGAAGTTTTCTTGCAGCATCATTGAATCGCACCGGTGCAGCATATGTTTGGCATCCTCTTTTCTGCCATGATCAGCAAGATTGCTGGCAACCTGTGCAAATTGCATCCTGATGGTATTTAAATGCCTTCTGTTCTCTTCATCAAAATAAACGCCGGGAACATTTGCATTACCAAAACCAAATTTTTTCATCATCACATCATAAGCCCAATCACGGTTTACGTCTCCGTTTTTTACAGATACCAGCCTGTAAGAAAGGCCGTCTGTTCTTAAATATTGCTGAAAGCCTAACTCATCATAAGGTGATGTAAAATAAATAGGGCGTTTCCATTTATTGGCGGCAATAATATTGAGAATGGCACTTTCATTTTTACCAAGTGCATTTTTAGGAATATCAAAAGTGATCTCACTTAGCACGCTATCGTCTGCATTTACGGTGCCATTTTGCCTTACTAAATTAGTATCTACCGGTACTTCTACTTTTTTAGTAGGGAAAATATTAAGATAATCGCCATTGTTATTATACATCCTTGTGGGATCATCGCTTCCTGCATAATCTTTCATCATCGTATATAGATCCATCGGCTTGGTTTGATCCACTTTGGCTCCCGGCAAATCCGGGAAATAATAAATCGCGTCCCGGTTACTTCCTATTATTTGATCAGGCTTCCATATCACATCAAACGGCGCGCTTTTGTTTATTTTGTAACGCAACTGATCGATGTACCAATCTGTTCCGAGCAGGCTTGAATTGATTACCCTTATATCTCTTCTGATTCCTAATACTTCCTGGTCAAACCAGAGTGGGTAAGTATCATTGTCACCAAACGTAATCAATATAGCATTGGGGGCACAACTTTGTAAATAGTCAATTCCTAAATCTCTTGCTAAGGTCTTGTGACTGCGATCATGGTCATCCCATTCCTGGTTGGCCATGATTACCGGCACAGCAAGTACACAAACAACAACAGCCGTATAATTAGCTATTTTAGGATTTTTAATGTATTTGTCCAGCAGTTCTTTTACAAATAAAACGCCAAGCCCTATCCAAATTGCGAACGCGTAGAATGAACCCACATAAGCATAATCCCTTTCTCTTGGCTGATTGCCTGCCTGGTTGAGGTATAATACAATGGCTATACCGGTAAAAAAGAATAATAAACCAACGATCAATGTATCCTGTTTATCTTTTTTATATTGATAGATAAGCCCTAGAATTCCGAGGATCAATGGTAAAGCAAATAACCTATTGTGTGATTTATTTTGTTTAAGACTGTCGGGCATTTTACTTTGATCGCCGAGCCTTGCATTATCCCAGAAAGGAATTCCTGTAATCCAGTTTCCGTCCCTTACATTGCCCATATCTATACCTTGCAGATCATTTTGTTTTCCGGCAAAATTCCACATGAAATAGCGCCAGTACATCCAGTTTAACTGGTAGCTGAAAAAGAAGCTGATGTTATCGCCCATAGTGGGTTTATCCAAATATTTTCCTGTTTTTGGATCTTTACCTATGCCTGCAAAACTTGCATAATAGTCCGCGTGTCCCTGGTCGTTACTTGCATCCCACATACGTGGAAAAATATGGGTATCTTCAGGAGCGTAAGTTGTTACTACTTTTTTTCCTTTCTTTTCATATTTGGTTCTTCCTTTTACATAAGTATCTACATATTTTTGATCAGAAGGATCCGCAGTAAAATCCTGTCCGGATAAAATAGGCCAATCGCCATATTGTTCGCGGCTCAGGTAACCTACAAGGCTCACGGGGTTATCTACATTAAACATATCAACTGCCGGATCTGCATTGGAACGGATAAGCGTGGTAAAATAGGTGGAAAATCCAAGTATTACAAAGGCAAAACTCCACATGGCGAGTTTTAAGAAGTTCCAGTTTTTTTTCTTTGCTAATTGCAGCATAAAATAAATGATGACAGCAAGCATTACAAAGAAAAAAGTAAATCCTGTAAAGAATGGAAGGCCGAAACTATTTTTGAATAAAATATCAAAATCGCCGGCCAGTTTAATGGTCCATTGTATCATGGGCACCTGAACAATACCTGTAATAACACAGGCAATTAAAAAAGCCCAGAACGTTTTCCATTTAGTGGTGTTGTAACGCTTGAAGTAATATACCATTACTATTGCAGGAATAGTAAGAATTGGTAGCAAATGTACGCCCACAGCAAGGCCTACCAGGTAAAAAATTAATATCAGCCATCGGTCGGCGCGGGTAAAGTGCCCTTTAATTCCCATTGCCTGCTCAGCAGTAACATCTTGTTCCCATTTAAGCACCGCCCAAAAAACAATAGCGGTAAAGAAAGAAGAACTCGCATATACTTCAGATTCTACTGCACTATACCAAAAAGAATCGCTGAACGTATAAGCCAAAGCGCCTACCGCACCAGCAGCCATGATGGTAAAAATCTGTTGGGAAGTAAGTGCATTCAAACTATTTCTTTCTAATAATTTCCGTGCAAAGTGGGTGATACTCCAGAATAAAAATAAAATGGTAAAGCCGCTCATCAACGCACTCATGGTATTTAAACCCAGAATCGCATTATTCGGGTTTGAAAAAGGAATCATAAAAAGCCTTCCTAACATTATAAATAATCC
>DATCMY010000284.1:0-22061 GCA_036565505.1 Hanamia sp. | reverse complement strand
ACAAAAATTTCCCCAGGAGTTACAAAAAATAAATCATTTTGAATCATCTATCATCTTCCCGACTTTCCCGCCATTTCCGGCAAAATAAACTGATTTTCCTTTTTTGGCTTTGCAGCAAACATGAAAACTTTCTTTGCTGATCGGCTTCCAATTATCGCCGTTATCAATTGAAATATCCACACCATTTAAACCACAGGTAATCCATTCATCTTTATGTAAATATTCTACACAACTTCTATAACCTGAAGGAGGAATTCTTGGAGTAACCCATGTGTTACCACCATCTTTAGTAAAAGCGCAATTCTTAGTGGTAGCATCTTTTGTTGTAAAATCTCCTCCAACAACTATCATTGTTTTAGAGTTTTTAATCGCAATGGAATTAGCGCCGGTAGATTCTTTTCCCTGCAGAATGGGAAGATTTATTTTTTTATTCCTGATAAAAATATTTGAAGTGAATCCGCCTGAAATAAAAACCGCTTCTTCTTTATTTAATTTTCTGATATTAGTGCCACTACTTGCAAAACATGCTTCACCACTATCTGCAATGGGTTTATTTTGTTCAGGTATTCCACGCCATGTTTTTCCGCCATCAAAGGTTCTCCCGATAAAAAAATGATTATTGATAGGGTCTCCGATTACAATTCCACTTTGGTCATTCCAGAATTCCATAGCATCTAAAAACATACCATTTGCGGTATCTTTAAAAACCACATTCCAGGTTTCACCGGCATCATCAGTTCTTAAAATATAGGCTGGTTCAGCAATTCCCATGATGATAGCCGTCTTTTTATCGAATGCTTCTATATCTCTGAAGTCTGTTTTTTCAAATCCTTTTACAATCATCCATTTCCATGTTTGGCCACCGTCAATACTTTTTCCTACAGTACCATTGCTGCCGCTAACCCACAGAATATTATTATCAACTACACTTAATCCCCTGAAAGAAGATTGTATACTGTCTGTAAGGATTTCAATTTTTTGTGCTAAAATAAATTGTGCTGAGAATAATAAGATGAGGATAAAAAAAATATTTTTCAAGAGATTTTATTTTGAAAATAAAATTAAGCATTCTGTATTTACCAAATACTTGCCAAAGGAAGATTAAAAAAGGTAAATCATTTTTTTGTACCGGAATAATATTGATGAAGAAGTATGAGGGATGGAATTATATAGAAAAAATTCTTTTAAGAAGATTTTTCTTTTTTGGCATAAAACCAATATTTTCTTTTTCATTATCATCAGCCTTAGCTACAAATTGAGTAATACCAAATTGAATGGCGGTACCTAAAGCTTTTTTTATAAGGCCAGCAGATTTGCCTACAATCAGTTTTCTGGAAAAATAGCCCGCTCCAAGGCCCAGCGCTATTTTTAGCAGATTATGTTTTAAGGGAGTAGATTCCTGTACTTCATGCAGTGTCTGTTTTAAAATATTGGCGGGTTTTAAATTTTCAAGAATAGAATGCATGTGTTCTTTTAAATCCTCTTCCATCAACCTCTTTTTTCTTTCCAGTCTTTTGATGGCGATAGAAAGATCTGTGGTATTGGCAATCATTTCAAGTTTTTGTTCAGCGGTATTTTCGTTATTCATTTCTTGAAATTTAATTTGCTGGTTAATCTAATAATTCTTTGATCAGTTTATTGCTAACCGGTGTTTTAATAAATTTGTTTCTGCCGGCATATAAAACCAATCCGATGATAAAATAAACACCTCCTATTATAAAGAAGCCATAATACGTTTTACCAAGCCACGCTCCTAAAAGGAGCGCTATGGCAATAGTAAAACACAAAATTACCAATAATAAAAGTCCAGCTAATATAACTGCACCAATCAGGGCCGATAAAAATCCTGAAGCCTTATTGATACTTTTTAATTTAAGCAGGTCTAACCGTGTATCGCCGTAATCTTTCAGTTTATAAAATAGTTCCTCAATACTGGTAGGTTTATTTTCCATACTTATTTTTTTTATCACTTTTTTATCACCGGATAAGTATACTATTCTAAGAGTTTATGGGATCAGGGTTTCTAATATCATTCTTCATTGCATTTGCTTTTTCTTTTGCCTGGTTTACCATGTCTTTGCCCATATCTTTTCCTTCCGCTACCAGGCTTGATAATTTTTCCCTGGCTGCATCGTATTTATCAGAAATGGTGTCGGCAAAATCGTTGTATTTGCTTTTTACATTATCTGCAACGTCGGATCCTTTTTCAGCTATTTTTCTCCTTGTTTCTGTGCCTTTATCAGGAGCGAATAATATACCTAATATTACCCCTGCGGCAGCACCTGCCAATACGCTTGCTAATACTTTTCCTGAGCTCATAATTGTAATTTTTAAATTGTATAAAATATATTTTAGCTATGTAAAGATAAAATACATTGCCAATATAAAATAAGATAACTTTTATGGGCTAAAATCCTTTGCTGTAAAGGTTTTAAATATAAAATATTTTTAACCGTTTTTCTCATGAGGCTTCCAAGTATGAGTAAAAATTTGCCCATAATGAGGAAGATTTTTTGAAAAAATTATTCCGAAACTATTAATCAAAAAATCCAATTGTATTAGCCGTGGATTAAAATTTTTAATTTAGAAATATAATTTGGTTTTCCCGGGTATGTTATTTAGATTCTTATCCAGGTAATATTCCGGAAATAAAGCATAAAATGAAAAACGGGTAAAAAAAGGCTTGGAATATACTTTTCTTATTTTGAGCCTAACGAAGGAAAGGAAAAATGGCAAAGTAATATCTTAGTTATGCACAAAATCAAGTTAAATATTTTGATGTTTTATTGCCTTATTTTTTAGGTAATCACCCTTATTTTTTGTAAATTTGCTCTTCACATTTTTTACAAAAAAATAGTTTTTTTATCCCTCTAATATGGCAGAAGATATAGTAGAATTAATTACCCCAAAAGTAGATAGTTATGGTGCAGATAGTATTCAGGTTCTTGAAGGACTTGAAGCGGTAAGAAAACGTCCCGCAATGTATATTGGCGACGTAAGTACCAAAGGGCTTCACCATCTTGTATATGAAGTAGTGGATAACTCCATTGATGAAGCGCTTGCAGGGTATTGCAGCAACATTACTGTTACTATTAATGAAGATAATTCAATAACAGTAGAGGATGATGGGCGTGGCATACCTACGGGTATTATGAAAAAAGAAGGCCGTAGTGCGCTCGAAGTGGTAATGACCGTATTACATGCAGGAGGAAAATTTGATAAAAACACCTATAAAGTAAGTGGTGGTTTGCATGGCGTAGGTGTAAGTTGTGTAAATGCCCTCAGTACTAAATTTCATGTTACAGTAAACCGTGAAGGAAAAACTTTTGAACAGGAATATGCAAAAGGAATTCCGCAATATAAAGTTCGCGAAATAGGCACCAGTGATAAAACCGGCACAACTATACGCTTCTTGCCCGATTCTTCCATTTTTATTGTATCAGTCTACAACAGGGAAATTCTTGAAGGCAGGTTAAGAGAATTATCTTTTTTAAATAGAAAAATTAAAATCATTCTTAATGATCTTCGTGAAAAAGACGAAGAAGGAAATATTTATACAAAAACATTTTATAGTGAAGGTGGTATTGTAGAATTTGTAGAATTAATAGATAAAAACGGTGGCCGTCAACCTTTGTTGCCGACTGTAATTTATTGTGATGGATACGATGCTGCCAGTAATGTTACTGTAGAAGTGGCTATGATGTATAACACAAGTTACCAGGAGCATTTATTTAGTTATGTAAATAATATTAATACCATTGAAGGTGGTACGCATGTTTCCGGCTTTCGTCGTGCTATTACCCGTGTATTTAAAAGTTATGGTGAAAAAGAAGGCATGTTTGAAAAAGCAAAAGTGGAGATTGAAGGTGATGATTTTCGTGAAGGGCTTTGTGCTGTTATTTCTATAAAAGTACCTGAACCACAGTTTGAAGGCCAAACCAAAACCAAATTAGGAAATAATGAAGTAATGGGTGTAGTGGATTCTACATTAAGTAAAGTATTAACTGCTTATCTCGAAGAAAATCCAAGAGACGCTAAAACCATTATTCAAAAAGTAATATTGGCTGCACAGGCAAGGGCCGCTGCAAAAAAAGCCCGTGAAATGGTACAACGAAAAAGTGTACTTACAGGTGGCGGATTGCCGGGTAAATTGGCCGATTGCAGTGATAAAGATCCATTCCGTTGTGAATTATTTTTAGTAGAAGGAGATTCGGCTGGTGGTACTGCCAAACAAGGGCGCGACAGAAGTTACCAGGCTATACTTCCTTTGCGTGGTAAAATTTTGAATGTAGAAAAGGCAATGGAACATAAAATATATGACAATGAAGAGATCAGGAATATGTTTACGGCGCTTGGTGTAAAAATTGGTACTCCTGAAGATCCCAAAGCTCTTGACACCAGCAAACTTCGCTATCATAAATTAATTATTATGACCGATGCCGATGTAGATGGAAGCCATATTGCTACTCTTATTCTTACTTTCGTTTACAGGTATATGAAAGAGTTAGTAGAGCAGGGGTTTGTTTACATTGCTCAGCCGCCATTATATTTATTGAAAAAAGGTAAAGAACAAGCTTATGCCTGGAACGATGAAGACCGGAAAGCATGGATACAGCAAGTTGCCGCGGGCAAAGAAGATTCTGTAGGTATTCAGCGTTATAAGGGTTTGGGAGAAATGAACAGCGAGCAACTTTGGGAAACAACGATGAACCCTGCTACACGTACTTTAAAGCAGGTAACTATTGATAGTGCTGTAGAGGCAGACAGAGTTTTTAGTATGCTTATGGGCGATGACGTACCTCCCCGCAGAGAATTTATTGAAAGCCATGCTAAATATGCAAGGCTCGATGTATAAGTTTTAAAAAATATCATTCTAAATAAAAAAGCTTTTTCAATTTGAAGAAGCTTTTTTAATACACGAAATTGTAAAAATTTCTTCCGGTTACCCTATATTTTAATTTGCGAAATAAATTTTAAAATCGGTGGTGTAATATTGCATGGCGTAATATTGCATTCTCAAAATGATACCAAATAAATATTCTATGACTACCGGTTTAAAAAAAATCCTCATCCTGTTATTGTCAGCCGCAACTTTAAGTGCGAATGCCCAGGTTGATTATCCTACTTTTAAAAGTCAAACAATCATAAATCCGGCAGATAGCCAACAACTTTCTTTTAATTTATATAACCTGAATTATATTAATAATACAGAATGGTTTGGTAATATTCCATTGAGCGGTACTCTGTTTGGATACCAGGTAATACCGGAAATTCAATATCAAATTTCTCCAAAGCTTATCATAAAGGGTGGGCTTTATTTGCAAAAGGAATTTGGAAGAACAGGATACACGACTATTGCCCCAACCTTTTCCGTAAAATACAGAGCAAAACATTCCTCTTTTATACTTGGTACATTGGAAGGTAATTTGAACCATGGCTACATTGAACCAATTTATGATTATAAGTTAATTATTAACGAAAGGCTGGAAAATGGATTTCAATTTAAGGTAGATACAAAGCCATATTCTCATGATTTGTTTATAAACTGGAGAAAAGCAATTCATCCCGGGGATAATTTTAAAGAAGAATTTGATATAGGTTATGTTTCAAAACTAAATGTAATCAATAAAGGAAAATGGAATCTTGCGCTTCCAATACAATTATTATATTCCCATAAAGGAGGGCAGGTAGATAGTTTACATACACCACTTCAATCGCTGACCAATTTTGCAACCGGCGCTTCAATTACTTATAACGTTAATAATAAACTATTTCAAAAGGTAGTTTTTGATAATTATTATGTGAATTATAAAGACATTTCAGGAGAAAAATTACAAGCGTTTAATGAAGGAAACGCTTTCCTGTCGCATCTCTTATTTCAATTTAAAAATATTGGTATCGATTTTCGGTATTGGAACGGAGATGGTTATATAGGGCCACGCGGAATGGCTTTATTTCAATCAGTATCAGAAAAATACCCAGGACTTGTTGAAAAGCACCGTGAGCTTCTAATTGCAAGTTTTATCTACGATAAAGAGATATTTAAAAACGTGAATTTCGATTTCAGATTCATTCCCTACAAGGATTTCAGGGAAAAAATATCCAGTGGCACAGGGCTTGAGTATTCCTATGAAATGTATTTAAAATATGCATTAAATGTGAATATTAAAAAAATCAAGAATTCACTACAAAATTAATTTTTCATCAATGTCAAGAAAATATAAGGTGAAATACGTATAAATTACTAAATTTGAATATCCACTGTCAACTGACTTTGGGCTTAAATCATTAATTATTCAACTATAAACCCAATTAAAATGTCAAAAATGTTAACAGCCTATTGCATGAAAACCAAAGAAAAAAATGTTCCAATGCAGGATGCAGTAATTACTAAAACTTCCCGTGGTGGATATATGGCCCAGGGTAATGATGGAAAAGGAAATAAAATGACTACTATGCTTAGCGAAGCTAATGCCCTGCAAGCGGTAAAAGATGGTGTTGCCAAAAAAAGTTGGTAATCTTCAGCTATTTAAAATAATTAAGCGATACAAATTTGTATCGCTTTTTTTATCGCATAATGAAAAAATACCCCCACTCTTGTAATAGAATATTTATCTCGATACCAAAACATTTTCAAAGTTTCATCCCAAACTGCCGAAACTTTGCATTTTTATCTATTATTAATCTTTGAGGATCCAGGTTAGATAATCACTGCATAGTTTTCTTCTGATCTATAGTTGTTGCCAAAAGAAGATGTACTACCTATTATTTTTTCAAACAATCAATCGCGATATTTTTAAATATACACGGATAATTGAGGTTGGTCTACAATAAAAAGCTATTCGTCGAAATTATCATTCCCTTTTTAATATTGTGAGAGAATTTTACTTCTTGCCAGATGGTAGAAAAAATCAAAAAATTACCTCCTTATGCGAGAATCTAATACATTGCCCATAAGAGAATTTGTTTTTATAAAATCTGAATACAAAATTGTAAAAATTAATTTTGATGATATACTTTTTTGTAAGGGAATGAAAGACTATATCCAAATATATATTCATGGGAAAAGCCAGCCCGTAGTGACGCTGAAAAGCCTGAATGCGTTTGAAACAAAATTGCCGCAGGATAAATTTATCAGGGTACACAGGTCATACATTGTATCACTGCATCATATAGATACCATATCTAAAAATGAAATTTCTATTGGCAAACAAATAGTGCCGATCGGAAGTATTTTTAAATCAGATTTTTTTACTATAGTTGATCTAAATTCCTGAAAATAATATTTGCAAATAAATATTAGGGCAAAGAAATTTTTAATGCAGTAAGGTCTTCTTTTGTTATACTTGGCTGCTTACCTTTTATTAATTTTGAAATAGCCAATCCTGCAGTTTTCATAGCATCTTCTTTGTTCAGGAATGCTTTGTTACCAGCTATTGCCGGAATATATTCCTGGTGAATAAAAATTTTATGATCCACCAGGATATTATAACCCCAACCTGAAGCAGTTTGAATTGGTGTTGACTCTACCTTCAACATTTTATCATCAACTTTTTTATTAGTATTTACGGATAAGCCTATAATAAATACAATAAAAAATACACCAATAAGTATATAGATTTTTTTAGTCATTGGCGTTGTAAGCCTGGGTTGGAAAAATTGCCTCAGATCATCAAATGGATAAGTGCTGCTTCGTCCGGTAGTTACAAATTCGCCGCCATTTGCACTAAAGCCCAGGGCGCCGGTTCTGGCTGCTCCTTCAAAAGCTGTTTTGCTTGTCCATAAATCAGTGGCAAAATCGTATTCCCAGGTTGAGCTAAGTAAAGCGCCATTTTCACCAGTTGTCAAGTATGCTTTAAAGCAACAAAAATTAATAAAGGTTTCTTTTAGAAAGAGATTTTTATTCAATTTAATACTGCAGCTTCTTTTTCTGTAGGAATCTTTTTTTCTTCTTTTATTTTTGCCCAGCCACCCAAAATATTTCGCAAATTCTGGTAGCCCTGCCGCTTTAAAAGTGAGGCGGCTATTACGCTTCTGTACCCTGCTTCACAATGAATATAAATATTTTGATCTTCTTCTAACATGGCAATTTGAGCAATATCTGCCATTTCTGCAAGGGGAAGGTTCATCGCATTTTTTACATGTCCTTCTGAAAATTCATTGGGGTTACGCACATCAAGAACTAATAAATTTTCATCGAAAGGTATATCCATCGCAAGTTCATCTGCTTCTATATCTATGATCAAATCAGTTTTTTCTTCTGCATTTTGCCAGGCTTCAAATCCACCTTCAAGATATCCTGATACTTTATCTAAACCGACACGTGCAAGTCTTATAATTGTTTCTTCTTCTCTTCCAAAGGGGGTAACCAGCACGATAGGTTTTTCAAATGAAAGTAAACTTCCGGCCCATTCTGCAAATCTTCCTTCCAGCCCAATAAAAACAGAGCCGGGAATAAAACCATTGGTAAATTCATCCTCCTTTCTTGTGTCCAAAACAAGATAACCTTCATCTATTTTATTTTTAAATTCAATAACAGATAATGGAGTAAGACCTTTGGATTTTACGTCTTCCAAATTGTTATAGCCTTCTTTATTTATTTTTGCATTCAACGCAAAATACACAGGAGCATCTCCCAGGCCTTCAGTTACTGATTTAATAAATTCTTCCTTGGTTTGAGGTTGCATAGCATAGTTAGTCTCCTTTTGTTTACCTATGCTACTTTGAGTGCCAGGGCCAAGATTTTTGCCGCAACTACTACCTGGGCCATGCGCGGGATAAACGACTACATCATCAGGCAAAGGCATTAATTTATTTTGAATAGAATCGTATAAGCTTGCCGCTAATTCTTCTTTGGAAAGATTTCCACTACTAAGATCCGGACGGCCTACATCTCCAATAAATAATGTATCGCCGGTAAAAATGCACGTTGGTTTTCCATTTTCATCTCTCAAAAGATAGCAGGTAGATTCTATAGTATGACCCGGCGTATGTATCGCTTCCAAAGTGATATTCCCTATTTTAAAAATCTCTTTA
This sequence comes from Hanamia sp., assembly GCA_036565505.1. Taxonomy (GTDB): domain Bacteria; phylum Bacteroidota; class Bacteroidia; order Chitinophagales; family Chitinophagaceae; genus Ginsengibacter. Next base: position 13,025 of record DATCMY010000284.1, on the reverse strand, counting down.
TCTTTTGCAAGATGAAATGAAAAATTGGCTTCAGTTTTTGGCCCATACACAATTGGAGCACCGGTTTTATTACTTAAATCCAAATGACCGCTCACAAAATCTGCATGAAAATGAGTTTCAAAAATTAATTTTATAGTAGCATGATGTTCTTTGGCAAGTTGTAAATAAGCGTCAATATCTCTTAAAGGATCAATTACAATTGCCTCGCCATTGCTTTCTACAAAATATGCTGCCTCGCTAAGGCAGCCGGTATAAATTTGTTGTACAAACATTTATTATTTTTTATAAAGATATTCTCACTCTATTTTACTTTTCTCTTTATAGCATACCTCTTTCTGCAAAAAAATAAATTGCAAAATTAATTTTTGAATAGAAATGGAGATATAAGATTAGCCGACAAGACTCTTTACAAAATCATTTATTTCAGCTATTCTTCCCTCATTTATAGCATAAAAAATAAATTTGCCTTCACGAACAGTAGATACAATTTCAGCTTTTCGAAGTATAGCCAGGTGCTGAGATGCTACTGATTGTTCAAGGCGCAATTTTACATAAAGCTCAGTAACGGTAATCCTTTTGTGATCATGAATCGTAGCAATAATCTGTTGCCGGAGTTTATGATTTAACGCTCTTAGAACTAATGCAGCCTTCTTAATTCTTAAGTAATCAATGTTCTGAAGAGCATCACTTGAATTCTTTGATTCAACATGATTAATTGGGTGTTGTTGTGTTGGGTTGGTCATCAATAAAAATTTTAAATAATAAGATAAAATTATGATTGAAGAAAATTGGTGGTTTTCTACAAGAAACAAAGATACGTATATGAAATAGATATAGTTTGTAAGGAAATATTAAAAATTATTTTTTTGTATTATTTTTTTAAGGTTGAATGGAATTCTTTAATGTAGAAAGGCTCTGCAATAGCCACATCAGTAAATTCTTTTTTTTGATATTTTTCCCAGCCAAATTTGCAAAGTACACTAGGATTTATTTCTTCATCAATAAAGTGGGACTGATGAATTTTAGTTGCAAGTTTTTCAAACTTTTTACTTCCGTTCCCAAAAAAATAAATTGGATTTGAATTTAATAGGTCAGTGAAAGATTCCTCAGTTAGAACCATTGCTGACGGCGGTATTATCTCCTGCATAGCGTAATCAAATACGGCAGTAAATACTTCCAATCTGCGGGCATCTATCATAGGGCAATATAAGGCGTTTTTCTGCTGAATATTTTCAGCGGCAGAACGTGCCATTACCTCTAAAGTGTTGAAAGAAATAAGTGGAATTTTTAATGAAAAACACAGGCCTTTTGCAGTAGCTAACCCGATTCTTATACCTGTATATGAACCCGGTCCCGAGGTTACACCTACTGCTTTTAACTCATTTATCGGAATGTCATTTTCTTGTAATATTTTTTGAATGCCGGAATGCAAAAAGGCTGCATGCTCCTTTGGATCGTAATTATAGTATGTATTTATAACATTTTGTCCGTTACAAATATTAACAATAGATTTTTCAGTAGTGGTATGAATATTTAAAATATAATCCATTTTTTTTATTATTATACTTTTTAATTAGATGCTAAATGACATTTTCTAAAGCAATTGATGGCAAATAACGGTTGTCTTTTTCTGATAATTTTTTTAATAGATTCAACACATTATTTAAGCCAATCTTCTCACCCCATTCAAACGGTCCATAAGGATAATTGGTACCCAATTTCATTGCCAGGTCAATTTCTTCTTTTGAACTTACCTTTTCATTAAAAGAAAAAAATGCTTCATTAATGATCATGCTTACAACCCGTGCTGCTACTAATCCCGGTTCATCATTTACAATAATTGTTTTCCATCCCAAATGGTTGAAAAAAGATTCGGTTTCAGTTCTATTTTCGGTAGCTATTTCCCATAATTCTCTTTGTAAAAACCCGGGCCACGCATTTATCCTGCTTATATTCTTTGGTAATTGAAGTATAGATAAAGTATCTATAACAGCATTGATAAATACCGGTTTTGTGCCGAGATCTGCAAATGGAATAGCTTTTATATCTTGATTGAGAATAAAGCAGGCGTCAAATTTTTCCAATTCTGTAGCGTCAGAAAATTGGTTTTTAAAAATTAATTCAACCTCATTATTGGTAATCTTTGTTTTTATTTCCTCCTCCTGTTCCGCATTTGCAATAAAAATTACTTGCATATTCTGTTTTTTACAAAAATAGGTTTGTTATTTGATGGAAAGTTTTGCAACTTTAGTCCCTTTAAAAAAATAAAATTATGAGCAAGCAAATTATCAATACACCTAATGCCCCGGCGCCAATAGGGCCTTATAGCCAGGCAGTGAAAGCGGCAGGTTTATTGTTTATTTCGGGCCAGATTGCCTTAGTTCCGGGAACATCAGAATTAAGGAACGGAAATATTACTGAAGAAACTGAACAGGTAATGAAAAATTTAAATGCTGTTTTGGATGAAGCCGGGCTTACCTTTGGTAATGTAGTAAAGACAACTATTTTTTTAAAAGATATGAATCTTTTTGTTTCGGTAAACGAAGAATATGGTAAATATTTTGATTCTGATTTTCCTGCCAGGGAAACTGTGGCAGTAAAAGGATTACCCAAAGATGTGAACGTAGAAATTAGTATGGTAGCATTAGCATAAATAAATAAGATATTTTGAACAGGCAGGTAATCATAACATCAAAGGTCCATAATTATTTAATAGATACGCTTCAGCAAAAGGGCTATTCTATTCTTCATACAGATAAAATAAGTTATGAAGAATTAAGCTCCATTATAAGCCAGGCCGAAGGATTGATAATAACCACTCGCATACCTATTGACAGGCCATTGATAGATAAAGCAACCCGGCTGAAATGGGTGGGAAGATTGGGAAGCGGTATGGAATTGATTGACGTGGATTATGCAGCTTCTAAAGGTATAGCATGTGTAAGCAGCCCGGAAGGGAACCGTAATGCTGTAGCAGAACACGCTCTTGGAATATTGCTAAACCTTACCAAAAAAATAAGTTCAAGTTACGAGGAAATTAAAGATAGAAAATGGATAAGAGATGCCAACCGCGGCATGGAACTGGAGGGTAAAACCGTTGGCATCATCGGCTTTGGAAATACCGGAACTGCCCTGGCAAAATTACTTTCTTCTTTTGACGTTACAGTACTTGCCTATGATAAGTATAAATGTGATTTTAGCGGCGGATATATAAAAGAAGCAAATTTTGAACAGGTGTGTAGGTATGCTGATGTAATAAGCATGCATGTACCGCTAACACAGGAAACAGAACATATGGCCAATGAAAAATTTTTTAATTCGCTGGAAAAAACACCCTATTTTATTTCTACCTGTCGTGGAAAAGTGACTGATACGGTTGCATTGATTTCGGCCTTAAAAAATAAAAAAATAGCCGGCGCCGGTTTGGATGTTTTGGAAAATGAGCAACTGGATTCTTATACAAAAGAAGAAAACCAAAGGTTGAATTGGTTATTAATGCAGCCTAATGTAATTTTAACTCCGCATATAGCGGGCTATAGCATAGAGGCTTTTTATAAAATGGCAAAAATTTTATTACAAAAACTAGGACAGGAACCAAATTTCAAAAATTAATTATATTTGTATTCATACAACGCTTTAGTAAATATGGGGCGTTGTATTTTTTTTCTCTAAATGCAAGTCTTGAACTTTAAATTAAGTTGATATGAGCCAGATAAATTATGTTACAAAAGATACTTTTCAAAAAATGCAGACAGAGCTGCAACAAATGAAAGGTGTGCAAAGGCCTGCCGCATCAAAAGCGATTGCAGAGGCGCGTGAAAAGGGCGACCTTAAAGAAAATGCGGAATACGATGCTGCCAAAGAAGCACAGGGTATGCTTGAGGCCAAAATAAAGCAATTGGAAGGTATTATTGCTACCGCCCGCATTGTAGATGAAAGCGCAATTGATACCAGTAAAGTTTCAATTCTGACAAAAGTTACCCTTACCAATCTCGCTACCAAAAAACAGGTTACTTACCAAATTGTTTCTGAAAAAGAAGCGGATCTTAAACTGCAAAAAATTTCAGCGTCATCGCCAATTGGAAATGGATTGCTTGGGAAAGCCGTAGGAGAGGTTGCAGAAATAAAAGTGCCCGCAGGAGTTATAAAATTTAAAATTGAGAATATTACCGCATAATATTCCGGTATTATGGCAATCGTCTCCTGGTAGTATTTTTCATCTATACTTTAAGCAAATACTATGACAATATTCACGAAAATAATTAACGGAGAAATTCCTGGTTTTAAGATCGCGGAAAACGAAATGTTTTACGCTTTTCTTGATATTAGTCCACTTGTAGAAGGACATACCCTGGTAATACCCAAAATTGAAGTTGATAAATTTTTTGATATTCCGGATAATTATATGCAGGAAATATTATCATTTGCCAAACCAATAGCCAAAGCAATTGAAAAAGCTTTTCCCTGCAATCGTTGTGGATTAAGCGTTATAGGCATTGAAGTTCCGCATGCACACATTCATTTGATTCCAATCAATACGGCAAATGATTTAAATTTTACCAGGAAAAAACTTTCTCCAACACAGGGGGAATTGAAAATTGCACAGGAAAAGATTTTGAGAGAGATGGAATAAATAATTCTAAAATCACCGTTCTAAAATCCGAAATCTACTTTACTCTTTCGGGATTCTTTACCAAAAAATCTTTCCAGCCATTTAATTTTTTGGATGAATTTTCCAATAATGAATTTCCCTGGAAGTGATGGCAAACAGCAACCGCAAGTGCATCCGTAGCATCAAAATATTTAGGATTGTCATCAAAACTCAATATGCGTTGAAGCATTTTCAATACCTGAAGTTTATCTGCATTCCCGTTTCCTGTAATGGATTGTTTAATTTTCCGGGGCGAATATTCGGTAACGGGAATGCCGGCTTGCATGGCAGCCGCAATGGCTACACCCTGTGCCCGCCCAAGTTTTAGCATACTCTGCACATTTTTACCAAAAAACGGGGCTTCAATCGCAAATTCATGAGGCGAGTGTTGGGCAAGTAATTCACAAACTTTCTGGTAAATAATTTGCAACCGTTCATATGCATCTTTTTTGGGTGAAAGCTTAAGTACATCCATAATTATTAATGCAACTCCACTTGATGAAACTTCTATAATTCCAAAACCCATCACCAATGTGCCGGGATCAATTCCTAAAATGATTTTTGAATTTTTATGCAATTGAAGTTTATTTTTACTTCTTTTAAAAATAGTTGCCCATGAAAAAAGGGGAAAATCTCCGGCTCAAAGCTACATGATCCATACTAACAAAAATATCAAAATAATATTCAAATATATTATTGCACCAATGCTTGGTGCCTGGTTATTTTATTCTCTTTATCAACAAATTAAAAACCAGCCTCACCTTCATCAATCAATTGATCTTATTAAAGAAGCGCCCTTTGGAGCACAGGCGTGGAAATTTTGGATCGTGATCGGCCTTGTATTTGTCAACTGGGGCATGGAAGCCAAAAAATGGAAATTGTTAGTCACGCCTATTCAGAGAATAAGTTTTTTTACCGCTTATAAATCAGTATTGAGCGGCCTTACACTTTCCTTAAATACGCCAAACCGGATCGGTGAGTATGGAGGCCGCATATTATATATTAATGAAGGCAGCCGGATAAAAGCTATTTCTTTATCAATTGCAGGAAGCATAAGTCAACTCATTATTACTTTATTAATGGGTTGCGGAGGTTTGATGTATCTTTTGTTTTTTCAAAACGAACATACATATCCGGTTATGGGGCTTTCAGTTTTCTGGATCCGGGTTTTATTATTTATATCTGTTTTGGTTACTGCAGTTCTCATTTTGTTTTTCTTCCGTTTATCTTGGCTTATCAGGCTTATTGAAAAGATTCCTGCCGCTGGAAAATTTGTGCAATACATAAATGTACTTGAAGAATTTAATCCTAAATTATTGTTAAGGCTGCTTTCTCTTTCTTTCTTTCGGTATCTTGTTTTCGTCATACAATACGTAATGCTTCTGCAGGTTTTGCATGTAGAAATTTTATGGATTGATGGATTCTGGATTATAACCATACTTTTCCTAGTGCTTGCGTTAGTACCCTCATTCGCAATTGCAGATTTAGGAATACGTGGTAAATTCAGTACGGAACTATTAAGCGTTTACAGTGCGAACACTATTGGAATAATAGGCACTACTTTTGGTATATGGTTCATCAATTTGTTTATCCCGGCACTTTTAGGAAGCATTTTAATATTGAGTATAAAATTTTTTAAAGACAAATAATATAATTTGAAAGCAGTTATTCCGATTTTAATTTTACTTTTTTCATTTACAAGCCCGGACACAGATGAGTTTTGCGGTGTTCATAATACAGCATTCAATGCAGGCGAAGAAGTAACTATGAAAGTTTATTACACCACCCTGGGTATGTATGTGGGTGCCGGTGAGGCAAAATTTACAACAAGCCTTGAAAGATTTAATGGCAAACCTGTTTACCACTGTGTAGGAACCGGTACTACCTACTCGTTTTTTGATAATTTTTTTAAAGTAAGGGATCGGTATGAAACGTATATAGATACTGCAACAATGCTTCCTTTAAAATTTATAAGAAATGTAGATGAGGGTGGTTATAAAATTTATAACAACGTTTCCTTTAATCATAAGGCCGGTACTGCAGTATCTACCAATGGCGTTTTTAAAGTGACCAGTTGCATTCAGGATGTAATAAGCTCAACCTATTATGCACGAAATATCGACTTTAAAAAATACAAGCCGGGAGATAAAATACCTTTTGATATGTTTTTAGATGATGAAATTTATCATCTCTATTTGCGCTACGAAGGAAAAGAGAATATTAAAACAAAATATGGGAAATTCCGTGCCATTAAATTTAAACCTTTGCTTATTAAAGGTACTATTTTTGAGGGAGGCGAAAATATGAACGTATGGGTAAGTGATGATAATAACCGGTTACTTTTACGTGCCGAAAGCCCCATATCCGTGGGTTCTATTAAAGTAGATATGATGGGATACAAAAATCTTCGTTATCCTCTTACTTCTTTAATTAGTTTCAGATAATGATCAGATGTCTTCTACTTTAAAAGTATCTTTATTGCGTACACCCTTGCTTGTTAGTTGCAGGTTGCAACATTCTATCTCAGGATCGTGTTCAAAAAAAAGTATAAAGTCTTTTTGATGCGCTTCAGTAAGAAATGACTTTTTTTCTTTTAAAGTTTCCAGTGGGCGGGTATCATATGCCATTATATAAGGAACCGGAATGTGTGCAACTGAAGGCAAGAGATCTGCCATATAAATGATGGTTCGGTCTTTGTATTTTATTTGGGGCAACATCATAGATTCGGTATGCCCGTTTACAAACCGGATGTTGATATTTTTATTGAATTTAATTCCTTCCGTGCTTTCGATAAATTTTAATTTTCCGCTTTCCTGGATGGGCAAAATATTTTCTTTTAAAAAACTTGCTTTTTCCCTGTCATTAGGATTAGTTGCCCATTGCCAGTGATTTTCATTGCTCCAGTAAATGGCATTTTTAAAAGCGGGTACTAATTTTTCTCCCACTTTTTCAATAGAACCGCCACAATGATCAAAATGTAAATGAGTTAAAAAAACATCAGTAATATTGTCTTTTGTAAAACCATATTTTGCTAATGATTTTTCCAGTGTATCCTCCCCGTTTAAAAAATAATACCCGAAAAATTTTTCATCCTGTTTATTCCCCATGCCATTATCTATAAGTATCAGCCTGCCTTCATCTTCTATTAATAAACAACGCATCGCCCAATTACACATATTATTTTCATCTGCGGGATTTAGTTTTTCCCACATACTTTTTGGAACTACGCCAAACATGGCGCCTCCATCCAGTTTAAAATATCCTGCATTTATGGTATACAATTTCATCTGAGAATTTTTGTTTGTTTTTTAAAAGACAGTTGGATCTCCATGATTGCAATATTTTCTATTCCCTTGTATAATTTGTTTGCAATCATTATTTAAATGGCAGTTCATCATTGTTTATAACTCTTTTGTATTAAAGAGTTCCGGACAAATATAATAACAAATTTATTGGAAGAATTTTCGGGTTGGAGCTATTCTTTACCAAGTACTCTTAGTTGTTTTTCTTTGTTCAGTGTAAAAAATAAAAGTATAAATCCTATAATAAAAAATCCCATAACCACTAATACCGAATTTTTCATACTACCGGTTAATTCTTCTATCAATCCAAAACTAAACATACCAATGACGATCCCAATTTTTTCTGTTACATCATAAAAACTAAAAAAGGAAGTTGTATCTTTTGTAACGGGCATTAATTTTGAATAAGTAGAGCGGCTTAGAGATTGTATTCCTCCCATTACCAGGCCTACTACAGCCGCTAAAATATAAAAGTAGAATTCTGCATCTACACCTTTATCGCTTAATAGGGCTATTTGATAAGCGCCTATGCATACCAGTATCCAAATAATGACCACACTTAATAAAGTTTGAAAATTGCCATATTTGTCAGAAAGTTTTGCCATTAGATAGGCGCCGCCAATAGCTACAATTTGTATAATTAAAATAGTAAGGATCAGTTTATCGGTAGGTAATTTTAATTGCTTACTACCAAACAGGGCAGCTACCAGCATAATGGTTTGCACACCCATATTATAAAAGAAAAATGCCAGCAAAAAACGCTTTAAAATCAAGAGGTGCTTTAATTGTCTGAAAACTTTTTTTAATTCAATAAAACCGTTTGCAAAAACATTATTTTCCGGGCGAAAGGCAGCAGGCATACCTTTTGGCATTCTGAAAAGTGTAAATTGAGCAAAACCAAACCACCAGATGCCTACCAATAAAAACGAAAATCGCGCAGGCAATGTCGCGTCATTTTGCATGCCAAACCATTCAGGTTTGAAAACAAAAACGAAACACAAAAGTTGCAGAATTACACTTCCTATATACCCCATCGCAAAGCCTTTTGCACTTACCCTGTCCCTGTCTTCCGGAGCTGCTATTTCGGGTAAATAAGAATTATAAAATACAAGGCTGCTCCAGAAACCAATACAGCCAAGTATGGTGCAGGCTATTGCAATCCAGAGCGTGTTATTCCCTTTAAAAAAGAAAAGTAAACAGCACGCCAAACTGCCCAAAAAACAAAAAAAACGAAGAAAACTTTTCTTGTTGCCTTTGTAATCTGCAATGGACGAAAGTATTGGCGACATGATCGCTACCAGGAGAAAGCCAACTCCCAGTGCATAATTATATAACGCGGAGTTTACAAATTTTCTACCCAAAAATAGGACTTCATTACTCCCTTTATTGAGAGTTACACTTTCGTAATATGCAGGGAAAATGGTAGAAGTAATAACGAGACTGTAAACAGAATTGGCCCAGTCGTACATGGCCCAACCATTAATAACTTTTTTTGAAGCAGTTTGCATGTATAAAAAAATAATGGCTCAAATTAATAAAAATTGTTGGGAGGAAAAGCGATTCTTTTACTATAAGACCCCGCGGTGTTTATTTAGAAATATTAATGGATTTTATTGAAAAATTGTAAACGATAAATTTTTGTTTTTATAAAGAATTTGGGCGATAAAGTATTTTATCTTTACCTGATGAAAAAGATTTTATTTACGGTAGTTGTCTGTATTCTTTCTTTAAGCGTTTTTGCACAGCAGGAAGATGCGGAAAAACTTCATGCGAATGCTAAAACATTTATGCGCCAGGGCGATTATGCCAATGCATCCCTTATTTTAGTAAGGGCACTGGAGCAGGCGCCCAATAATATTGAAATTGGTAAAGACCTTGCGTACGATTATTACCTTCAAAGAGAAAATGATAAAGCGCTCGCTGTTATAAAGCCTTTTTTAGAAAAAGACAATATCGATGATCAGGTTTACCAAATGGCCGGAACAATTTACAACGCCCTTGGCCAACAAAAGGAATCTGAAAAGATCTATAAAAAAGGGATAAAAACTTTTCCTAAAAGCGGGCCTTTATACAATGAATTTGGAGAACTTCTATTTAACAACAAGGATCTTTCTGCAATAAAACTATGGGAAAAAGGAATAGAAGAAGATCCCTCTTACCCTAATAATTATTATAATGCCAGTAAGTATTACTATTCCACGAAAGATAAAATCTGGAGCCTTATTTATGGAGAAATATTTATCAATTTAGAATCATTTACGTCGCGTACCGCTGAAATAAAAAATTTATTACTGGATGGGTATAAAAAACTTTTTGCTGAAACTGATCTGCTTGCGGATACAAAGGGCAAAAATAAATTTGAACTGGCATTTTTATCTACGATGAATAAGCAGAATAACGTGGTTATTAGAGGAATAAATCCAGAATCGCTCATAATGATCAGAACACGTTTTATTCTTGATTGGGATAAAGATTATGCGGCAAAATTTCCTTTCAATCTTTTTGATGAGCAAAAAGATTTACTTGAAAAAGGTTTATTTCCTGTATATAATCAATGGATATTCGGAGCTTCTCAAAACCTGGCTGCTTATCAAAACTGGACTGGGTCGCATAATCAAGAATATACTGCTTTCAATAAATATTTACAGGACAGGATTTTTAAAATTCCTGCAGGGCAATTTTATCATTAAATATTCTATCATAAATAAATGCGGGTAATATTCTTTGGCTGCTAATTATTTATTTTAATTGTTTAATTTACAATTTGTCAATGCCTGGCTGAATTTATATTCAGGTAAATATAAAACCCTTTACGATTATGACAGAACCTACACGATTATTTGATTGTATCGATCTGCATTTAAAAGATTCGCCCGGGAGAACCATGTTGGCAGGGAAAGAAAATGGTACCTGGAAAGAATATTCGACCAGGGAAGTCGCGGATATTGTCAATAACCTTAGCGCCGGATTATTGCAAATGGGAATCGGCCCTAATGGCAATACTCCTGAAGGAAAAGATAAAATTACAGTGATTTCAAAAAACCGTCCTGAATGGGTAATGCTCGATCTTGCTGTACAACAAATTGGGGCAGTACTTACTCCTGTTTATCCAACTATCAGCGATATTGAACTTGAATTTATTTTGAAAGATGCAGAAGTAAAAATAATTTTTGTAAATGATAGAGATTTATCTGAAAAAATAAATCGCATAAAAGCAAGTCTTCCACATTTGAAAGAAATATTTTCTTTTGATAAAACAGAGGGAGTAAGGCATTGGAAAGAAATTTTATCTCTTGGAAATGAAAATCATTTGGCAGAAATAAAAACAATTTCAAATAAAATAAAATACGAAGACCTTGCTACTATTATTTACACTTCAGGCACTACCGGAAAACCTAAAGGGGTTATGCTTTCGCATAAAAATATTCTAAGCAATGTAATGGATAGTATGCCCTGTTTCCCTCCCGGAGAAAACATGAAAGCACTTAGTTTTTTACCGCTCAATCATATTTTTGAGCGTATGGTAAGTTACCTGTACCTTTTTAAAGGTACCTCTATTTTTTTTGCAGAAAGTTTGGATACTATTGGGGATAATTTGAAAGAAGTAAAACCCAACATGTTTACAACAGTACCAAGATTGCTGGAAAAAGTATATGAAAAAATTATGATGAAAGGAGAAGAACTTACTGGAATCAAAAGGAAATTATTTTTCTGGGCGCATGGCCTGGCAACAAAATATGAGATCAATCAAAACCAGGGATTCCTTTATAATCTTCAACTTTCGATTGCTAATAAACTTATTTTTAATAAATGGCGCGAAGCGCTTGGCAATAAAATTGTAAATATCGTAAGCGGCGGCGCTGCCTGCCAGGTTAGGCTTATACGCATTTTTACTGCTGCTAAACTTCCGGTTATGGAAGGCTATGGCCTTACAGAAACTTCACCGGTAATAAGCGTGAACCGTTTTGAAGTTGAAGGGAGAATGTTTGGAACTGTGGGTCCGTTAATAAGAAATGTAGAAGTAAAAATAGCTGATGATGGCGAAATTTTATGCAAAGGCCCCAATATAATGATGGGGTATTATAAAAATCCTGAACTGACCGCCGAATCAATGGAAGATGGCTGGTACAAAACTGGCGATATTGGCATGTTTGTTAATGGAAGGTTTCTTAAAATTACGGATCGTAAAAAAGAAATATTTAAAACCAGTGGTGGAAAATATGTGGCACCTTTGGCCATAGAAAATAAAATGAAAGAATCGGGCCTGATAGAAAACATGATCGTAATTGGCGCGGGTGAAAAATTTGTGAGTGCATTAATTATTCCTTCTTTTAGTAATCTAAATCATTGGTGCAATGAACATAATATTGATTGCGTTAATAATGAAACAACCATAAAAAATCCATTAGTTCTTGATCTTTTTACTAATGAAATAGAAAAATACAATCAATTCTTTAGTCATGTAGAGCAAATTAAAAAGTTTGAACTACTTCCTCATGAATGGAGTATTGAAACGGGAGAGATGACTCCAAAGCTTAGCCTGAAACGTAATGTAATTATGGAAAAAAATAAAGATGCCATAAAAAGAATTTATGCCACATAATGCGTAAAAATGGAATTCGAAAAGAGAATGAATAAACCATGAAATTTCAAATTGGTGGAAGAAAAAAATTAAAGTCAACATGGAATTCATTATTCTATATTTCTCAACCAATCTTCAATAAAATAATCATAGTTGATTATTCTTTATTCCTGATTAGTGAAAAATCTGTTGTTCATCTCTTTCTTCTAAAGCAATTTTTCTTATAAAATCATCATACCCATCATCTTCATGATCACTGTAAACGCCATAGGCATTGAGGCTATAGCCAATAAGGCCATCATTAGCTTCTATCAGGTAAATGATAGCTTCATCAGCTGGATCTGATTCTCCTTCAAAACGATAAGTGCGGATTATTTTCAAATTTTCAGGAGTGTAATATTTTTTATTGCCTGGCGTAAAACCTTCAGAAGTCATTTGAAATTCTTTATCAAATTTTTTATCACGGAGTTTTTCCAGGACAGTACTGAGG
>DATCMY010000283.1:0-21826 GCA_036565505.1 Hanamia sp. | reverse complement strand
GCTCTTGCTTTTTGTTGTTGTTCTCGGTATTGTACTGCTGTCTGTGATGTGAATTGTTTAAATAGAGAAACCCCACTTATAATTACCGTAACTAACAAAATAATTGGTGTCCAGATATTTGTCCTCCTAGAAATTTTATTTGTGATTATCACTGATTGATGTTCCTGCGCCTTTAACTCTCTATCTTGCATATAAACAAATCCATCAATAGTTAGTCTTATTTCAATTGTATGAGTTAATAAAGAATTGATGTCCTCAAATCCAGCTCCACGATTTACAACTCCAATGACATTACCTCTCGCCTCATGATATTTTGCTGGTTGTGGATTTCCGTCAATATATCCCTTTTGTTTAAGTATAGAAATTACTGCTGAAAGCCTATGTAAATGATTAGGAATCTTACTGTCAACATTTAAGTCTGTTATCAGAAAGTCGTTTATATTATGAAAGGAATGGTCAAGCGGGTATGTTTTATACAGGTGTTCTAATATCGCATGAAACCAATCTTTCATATTATTTTTTTTCCTCAATAGAGGTTACATCATTATAATATCTCCCTTCAAAACATAATCTTGTAAAAGAGAAAGTTCAGCCTCAATATATTCTTTTGCGTTTATTATTCTCTTTGAATGTTCTTGTAGAGACTTGTTAATGTCTTTATTAAATTCGTGCTTTATATATTCTTTTTTAATCCAATTAAATTTAGCTACCAATGCGTTAATAATTATACTATCAATTTCTCTGGTTTTTAATTCTGACTTTAAAAATTTTATTATTTCGTCGTGTGTTTTATTTAAGCCATTCACCTGAACACGTGAGTTACTGTCATTGGCCGATTTATTTATATCTATTCTGAACTCTCTAATCTTTTTCACTATCGGGTTATCCCATTCTTCTTGTGTCATAATAAATAGTTTAATTTTTGTCAGCCCAGCAAAGAAACAGTTAGATGGTTTGGCATTACCGGCAACATTTAGCATTGATGTTATAAGATGTAATAGTACAAAAAAAATCACTACCCATTATCAATTATTTAGCGTTAGATATTTTGTACCTTTCAGCCGTCAGGCAGGTTGTTATTAGTACAATCGGAATTTTAATATTTACCTCCTGCTCCTATTGGCATCTCACCAACTGGAATTTTTAACCAGCGGCAATAACGTAACAGATAAAGGAGGTTGGCGGGTACGCCAGCAACATCCTTGAGAATTTCCCTATACTTTATATATATATCAATCACGGGTAGATGAAAATAGGTCAATAACATCTGATGTTTGCTTCTCAACAAATGATTTTTGCCCATCAACTTATGAAACGAAGCCATCAACTTATGAAACGAAGCCATTAACTTATGAAGCGAAGCCACCAACTTATGAAGCGAAGCCACCAACTTATGAAGCGAAGCCACTAACTTATGAAGCGAAGCCATCAACTTATGAAGCGAAGCCATTAACTTATGAAGCGAAGCCATCAACTTATGAAGCGAAGCCACTAACTTATGAAGCGAAGCCACCAACTTATGATGCGAAGCCACCAAAAAATGATTTTTACCCCAACAAAAGAGTCGTCTATCCGGTAAATTTTGCCTTTTAGAAAATTTATTTTTATTTATTTTGATATATATTTTATACTTATACGTCATTTCTTTAAAAACGCATGTTAATATTTACCAATAAGTTGCGATGGGTAAAATCAGGCATTTTCCGTTTTCGCTCCACTTTCGTCTGTTAGTTTACGGTTAGCCTCCTGTTGGCTTCACAATATAATTACCGGTATGACAGTTTAATGACAAATTCTTTTAACCGTATTTTTTAATTTCCAAAATTTAATTAAAATGAATACACTTTCCATTAACAACGGGTTCGACCACATGTCAGATCCCAATTTACAAACCCGGAGCTACCAGATTGTAACTGGTATGGTATGACTGATAACCCTCATTTTGCCACTCCCACTCCTACTGTAGAGGGGATGAATGCCAATATGGAGGAATTTTTTAACGCTCTTAATGATTGCAAAGACGGGGATCGCCTCAAGATTGCCATCAAGAATCAGAAGCGTGAAGTAGTGATCAACTCGCTGCATTTGTGGTCGGCTTATGTGCTATCACAATCAGCGGGCGATGTAGCTATTGCAATGACTTCTAATTTCACCATTCGTAAAACAACTACCCGCAAGCCACCAATAGGTAAGCCAGAGAATTTCTCTGTAGTTGCAGGTGCTAATCCACTTGACCTGCAATGCAGGGTAAACAAGGTGGATGGTGCCAACAGTTATAATTACATGTATGCCACCGATGAGATGATGGCATCTAATAACTGGCAGGTTGTTTCATCCACGCAAATGAAATGTATCATTTCGGGCCTCGTGTCTGGAACTGTATATAATTGCAGGGTGGCAGCAATAGGCCCAAGAAACCAAATTATGTACAGCGATATAATACGTTGCAGGGTTGCATAATTTACTAAACCGGTTAAAAGATTTTTGAAAGAGGGCTACTAACGTAGTCTTTTTTTTTGCGGTGCCTTTATTGCTTTTTATCTCACAAGGGAATTTAAACATTGTCTTGTCCTAAAGAAGGAACACATATGTCGGTTAAAATTGCCCCGCACCTTTAGGTCGGGGATAAAAATAAGAGAGGTTAAAGGCTTTAGCCAAATAATTAAAAAAATGGAAATATTTTGGCTAAAGCCGGAAAACAAAAAAGAATCTTTGTCCCCGCGCTAAAGCGACGGGGCTATTGATTTTACTGTCCTGGCGGGGCTTACACAGCGGGGGTTACACAGCAGAGCACTAAGGAAAACAGGGATTGGAGTAAATTTTCTTCTGAACTCTCAGAAATCGATAAGCGCTATATACTTTGGGGGAATAATTACAAAAGGTAATTTACAATTGAAAATTGATAATTGAATATTGATAAATTTATTCCTGTTTCTTTATCTTTATCGCATGGGTTCCAAAACGATATTGCTTACCATATTTATTGCCATTACCTCAGGTTCTTATTGCCAGAACACAGAAATTTTTGCACCGGATTCTGTAAGAAAAGAAATAGAAGCGGTACAGATAAGTACTTCACTGCACATTGATGGATTGCTGAACGAAAAGGAATGGAAACTTGCCAAACCTTCTCCCCGGTTTATTCAAATAGAACCTTACCAGGGCCAGCCTGCCGGCGAAGAAACGGATGTGAAAGTTTTGTACAACCGGCAATATTTATATTTTGGCATTTTTGCACACGATTCATTAGGGAAGAAAGCGATCCGCGCTACCGATTTTAAACGGGATTTTGATTATAGAACGCATGACCTGGTGAGTATTGCATTCGATTGTTTTAACGACATGAGAAATGCCATGTCATTTGTAACCGATCCGTATGGCGTGCAGCGCGATTTATTATCTTTTGATGATCTCTATTACGATGAAGACTGGAACGGGCTTTGGCGTGTACGCACCACCCGGACCGACTCAGGCTGGACTGCAGAGATAGCCATTCCGTGGCAAACATTACGCTATCCAAAAAAAGCTGATTCTGTTCAGCAATGGGGCCTGAGCATTTATCGCAACCGGAGGATAACAAACGAGATCACTTCTTTTTCGCCTTTCCCCCGCGCCTTTACTTCTCTTCGTATGAATTATGCCGGTGTTTTAAAAAATTTAAAGCCGCCACCTCCTACAACAAATATCCGCTTTCAACCTTATGTGCTCTCGTCTTATGATCATTACAAAGGATTTGATACCTCTGTAAAAACAGAAGCAACCAATATTAAAACCGGTGGAGAAATTAAGTGGGCCATTGATCCCAATTCAGTATTAGACCTTACGGCAAACACTGATTTTGCCCAGGCCGATGCAGATCAGCAGGTAAATAATGTAACAAGGTTCTCTGTTTTTTTCCCTGAAAAAAGACAGTTCTTTTTGGAGAATGCTTCACTCTTTGGAGTAGGAATAGCCCAAAGTCCGGATGGCTCCGGTGGCCAGATGCATGTACAGCCTTTCTTTAGCAGAAGCATCGGCCTCGATAGTACAGGCACGCCTATTCCTATTGACATCGGTGGCAGGTTTGTGTACCGCTCTTCCAAAACAAATTACGGCGCAATTTTAATGCGGCAACGAGCAGCAGATAATAGCCCTGCTACTAATTTCTTTGTGGGCCGTTTTTCTGAAAACATGGGTAGCAATAATCGTATAGGCGGGCTTGTTACTATAAAAAATCAACCAGGCAATACCAACATCGTAAGCACCATTGATGGGTTTTTCCGTTTGGGAGAATCTCATTCACTCAATACAATGTTGATGCATTCTGCTAATACCCATGGAGGTAAAAACGGGTTTGCCGGATTTGCTCAATATTTTTATTCCACCAATCATATGAAAATATGGTTAACGCAATCAGTAGTTACCAAAGATTTTGATCCTCAAATGGGCTTCGTATCCCGTAATGATGTAATAGGCACCACCCCGGGGATGAACTGGTATTACCGCGGAAAGAATTTGCCTTTCAAAAAAGTACTACGTGCATTTGAACCTGGCTTTCTGCCAGAATTTTACTGGCAGGCTTCTACAGGAAAATCTATAGAACGCACCTTCACCTTGTTTCCCGTATGGCTCAATTTTCAAAATGGCGCCTATTTTGGTTATGCTATTGCCCCTGCTTTTCAGCGCCTCACAGAAGTTTTTGAACCACTGGGAGTAAGTATCGCTCCCGGTGATTATAATTTTACCAACCAGCAGATCTGGTTTACTTCTGATCCTTCAAGAAAAGTGAACCTGCAGGGTATGTACACCTGGGGAAATTATTTTAATGGTAAACTTAATTCAGGCGATTGGAAATTACAATTTGCTCCTATTCCGCAGGTATCTATAACGGGTAGGTTTAACCGAAATCATTTCATGCATGTAGGCGAGCCCAAAACAACTACTACCATTGACTTATATGGAATAGAAGGCCGGTTCGCATTAAATCCGCGGGTACAGTTGATAGCATTTTACCAGAAAAATTCAGCGAACAATGCGGATAATTATAATGTACGGCTGGCATGGGAGTATACGCCCCTATCCTATATTTATCTCGTGCTTAACCATTACAGCTTTACCAACCTGCAGTCAAAAACACAAACAGAAGATCATGCAATAGCAAAGATTAGTTTTTTGAAACAGTTTTGATATTCACCATCCTGGCCTGGTAAAATATTCTTACAATAAATTATAATATATAAAAAATAAACCTTTTCTTTATCCCCAAACTAATTTTTTATGAAACAAAGCCTTTTTATTTTCTTCCTATTATATTCAACTTTTTCGTTTTCACAGGACTCTTATGTTACGTTAAATGATCAAACAATACATGGAACAATTGAAAATTATAAAGAATGGTCTAAAAATCCAACGACTGTACTTTTCAAAGATAGTATCGACGGCAATAGTATCTATTTAACTCCTGCTAATTGCAAAAGTTTTACAGCAGATTTATCAGATAAATTTACCAGTTACAAAGGAACTAGAATATTAAATACGGATAACGTAATGTATTCTCATGGGTTGCAAAGTGATCAATTAGAAAAAGACAGCGTCCAGGTTTTCCTTAGACAAATTTATCAGTTTAAAAATTACACCTTATATAAATTGTTTGATGATAAAAGGACTAATTTTTATCTTTCTCATAATGGTGTTATTAAAGAGCTTGAATACTATGAAAATATAAACAACAACCAGGTGGTTCCATTTAATGAGTATAAAGATTATATATTGGAAGAATTTTCTGATAAAGGAATTGGAGGCCTGCAACATAAAGTGGAGATTTTGGCTTATACAGAAAATGATCTTATTAATTTTTTTGCAGATATTTTTGGTGACAAGGCTCACTCTTCAGAGAAGTTGCGAAACAAATATTCAAATGAAATATTAGTGGGAATAGGTGCAAATGAAAACTTTAGTTCGATAACTAATTCCAGGGCAACCTATAAACAAGCAAGCGCATCACCATCTTTTGAAATTGGATTAAGAATTTACAACCAAAGAAATTTCGGCCGGTTATTCTTTCAACCTTCCATTAGTGTTATGCCACTTTCAAATACGTTCAATGAAGGCGTGGACCTTATAACGCCCTATAAAACAAAAGCTACTTTGGTAAATATAAAATTAGGTGCCGGATATCTGTTTTTGAAAAAATCAAATATCTCTGTTTATGCAGCAGCAGCGGGGGCCCTTCCTGTTCTTTTCAATTATAGAACACTTGTTGGCACTGGCAAATATGTACAATCCGATGGCCCGTACGATAAGTTTACTATTAATCCTGAATTGGGTATTATAATCAAACAAACATTAAACATTTCATTTTCGGGTACTCTTCCTTTTAAATTACCCTTTCTTTCTGACGCATCATATGCCTATAAAGTAAGCCAGGCTTCTATTATTTTAAGATATGCTTTTATAGAAGGTAGTAAGAAAAAATAAGCAGTTTGCTTTTTTAGTAAACAAATATTGCCGATTTTGTTTTTGTACTTTTTAAGTATCCTTTAAGTGAAGAAAATTTATTTCCTCAAACTTTTCAGGTATGCGATACTCTTTGGTACCTGTTCATTCACATGGTTACTTTCATCTTCAATAAAATAATGTTTGATCCCTAATTTTTGGGCTTCTTTTAATATGCCGGGAATATCAATTTCACCGGTACCCAGCGATACATCATTTTCCGGAGAGGTACCACCGGTCAGATCTTTCTTTGTTCCTTTTCTTAAATCTTTTAAATGCATCAGCTTCCACCTGTTCCCATATTTTTTGAGCAATGAAACAGGATCGCCGCCGCCAAACTGGACCCACAATATGTCCATCTCAAAAGATACAAATTCAGGGTTGGTGTTTTCAATAATATAATTCAGCAAGGTGCCATTTTGGTAAGGCTGAAATTCATAACCATGTGCATGGTAACAAAAAATAATGCCGCTATCTTTTAAAACTTTTCCGGCACTGTTAAAAACCTCCACCGCTTTTTTTGCATTCTCAAAAGTAAATCCTGCAGACTGATGAGGTATCCACGCACACATCACATATTTAGCCCCTAAACTTATAGCCCTGTGCGCTACTGAATCTGGCGATTTTACCAGTTCCTCATAATCGGCTCCGGTAGAGATAATGCTGATACCGCGTGCATCGCACAATTTTTTAAACGCTTCGGGAGACATACCGTTGCTGCCACCTTCCATCTCGGTAAAACCCATCATTTTTATAGTGTCCAATGTTTTGGCAACATCAATGGGAAAACTTTTGCGAAAAGTATAGGCCTCAATGCCGAGCGGAGCAGTATATAAAGGCTCACTCTTTTGAGCAAAAACCTTTTCTTTACCGGGTATTAATGCTATCAATAATAGAAGTGCGATACTTTTTTTCATTTGATGGTATTTAAATTTTTTAATTAAAAAAGACCTTGTACCCTGGCCCTATTTCTGGAGTGGCAACCAGGCTATAATTTTCAGTATCAAAGATAGGCTTTAGAAGTTCTTTACAATGATCCCTTTTTCATCCGCGACCTCACGCTAAGGCGTATCGACCTCCACCCTTTTCCGCCACCATTACAAAGTTCTGGGATAGGGGTCGGCACCAAAGGTCAGACCGCGGTTGTCCTTTCAATAGTCCATTACAAATAGAGGTAAAACTCTGCACCAACATTAAAAAAATGTTGCAGTAAAATAATCGTAAATTGTTACAGATATGAACGCTATTGCAACATACGATGCTATCATAGTTGGCGGGGGCCCTGCAGGAAGTACCTGCGCTACCCTCCTGGTAAATTCCGGCATACATACCCTGTTACTGGACAGAGCTAATTTTCCACGCGTAAAACTTTGCACCGGATGGCTCTCCACACCTATTTGGGATATTCTCGGGATATCGCCCAAAGAATATACCCGCGGGCTTTGGGAATGGAACAAAGTTCATATCCACTTTAGGGGGATTAAATACAATATAAAATCGCATGGGTATTTTATTCGTCGTTATGAATTCGATGATTTTCTGCTGCGGCGTAGTAAGGTGCAGGCCATTGAAGGATATAATGTAAAGGAGATAGAAAGAGACGGTGAAGGATATTGGGTAATTGATCACCTATACCGGGCGAAGTACCTCATAGGCGCCGGTGGCACACACTGCCCGGTGGCCAGAACCCTATTTCCTGATCGTGACAATATTCAATGTGGAACCCAGGAACGAGAATTCGAGGGAGACCCTGAGGAAATTGCCGCATGCCGCGCCGGTGAAGATGGAGAACCGGAGATATTGCTTCATGATAATATGAAGGGCTATTCATGGAATGTGCCCAAGGGAAATTGGTTGAATGTAGGTACCGGCACTAAAGAAGCAGGAGAAGTATTGGCGGCATGGAGCAAAGCCCGCGCCTTCTTCGAAGGCAATGGAACCATACCACTTTCAAGCCGCCATATGCTCGATAAAATGAAAGGTCATGGCTATACCACCTTCGATCCGAAACATCTTGCAGCATGCCAGGCAGACAATGTGTTCCTGGCGGGTGATACTCTTGGCCTTGCACAGCCGCTCACCGGCGAGGGTATCTTACCTTCAGTGCTTTCAGGAAAACTTTGCGCAACTGCTATTGCTGACGGAGTGCCGGAAACCTATGCGAAATTGTTGCGCACGCACCCTGTTATCAGTGATTACAGAATACAACATGCGATACAAACCCAGGTGAAAAAAATCTTTAAAAATAAAGGTGATGAACACTACCGGAAATCGGAGCTTCGCGACAGGCTCATTGTAAAAGTTTTCGTGTTGCTATTTTCGGGCAAACGAATTCCGGGAAGCGGCATCGTGGCCAAATTGAGGAAGTAAGAAAGGTGCGTATTATTGTAATAATTAAAATTAAGAGAATTATTAAACCTATTGGTTTTGCAAAAGCCAAATTAAACTTTTTAATCAGCAACCTTTATAAATTTAGCAAATGAACCTTTCTGTAAACACACATGGTAGATCTACTTCTGTATTCATCTTTTTTCTGTGCCTGTATTTGTTACCAGGCAATTGGGTCAATGCACAAATGGTAAGTATTCCAATTGAAACACAAAATACAGCGATGGTGCTGGAGGCCAGCGGAAATAAAGATCTGAAGATTATTTATTTTGGTAAAAAATTGACTGATGCCAATGAATACAAAATGGTGCCGGGTGTTTACAGGCAGTCTGAGGATTATACAGGCATAGCCAATTCTGCCTATACACCATCCGGGTCGCGGAATTTGTTTGAACCCGCCATAACTGTTACACATGCAGATGGCAATAATTCACTTGATTTAAGGTATGCAGGCAATAAGGTAGAAAAATTAAATGATGATGTTTCAATTACCAGCGTTTTGCTTAAAGATCCTGTGTATGATTTTGAAGTTACCTTATTTTACAAAACCTATTATAAGGAAGATGTGGTGGAGCAATGGAGCGAGATAAAGCACAAAGAAAAGGGCAATGTGATTTTGTATAAATATGCCTCTGCTAACGTATATCTGCAATCGAAATCTTTTTGGCTGCGCCAATATCATGGAGATTGGGCCAAAGAAATGCAACCTGAGGAATCAAAGCTTACTCATGGCATTAAAACACTGGATACCAAGTTGGGTACCCGTGCTGATTTATTTCAGCCACCTGTATTTATGATTTCATTAGATAAGCCTGCAACAGAAGATGCAGGTGAAGTTTTGTATGGCTCCATGGAATGGAGTGGCAACTTTCGAATCGACCTGGAATTGGATAATAAAGATAACCTGCGCATCATTGCAGGGATGAATAATTACGCATCGCCTTACACTTTAAAACCCAATGAGATTTTCACCACACCTAAGTTCTTGTATACACTCTCCAATAATGGTATGGGCGAAGCAAGCAGAAAGTTACAACGCTGGGCCAGAGATTATAAATTGCTGGATGGGAAAGGCACAAGGCTTACTTTATTGAACAATTGGGAATCTACCTTTTTTGATTTTAATGAATCCAAATTAAAGGACCTGTTAAGTGATACCAGGAAATTAGGTGTGGATCTGTTTCTATTGGATGATGGATGGTTTGGTAACAAATATCCGCGTAATGGTGATCATGCCGGCCTTGGTGACTGGCAGGAGAATAAACAAAAGCTTCCTAATGGAATTACATCCCTTGTGAAAGACGCACAAAAAGAGGGTGTCAAATTTGGGATATGGGTAGAACCTGAAATGGTAAATCCCAAAAGCGAGCTATATGAAAAGCATCCTGATTGGGTTATTAAACAACCCAAAAGAGACGAATATTATTTCCGTAATCAACTGGTATTGGATTTAAGTAATCCTGATGTGCAGAATTTCGTGTACGGCATCATTGATTCCTTGTTTATCAAGAACCCAGGCCTTGCTTATATTAAATGGGATTGTAACGCGGTTATCTACAATGCGTATTCTGCTCATCTAAAAAACCAATCGCATCTTTATATTGATTATGTACGGGGCTTGTACAAAGTATTGGAAAGAGTGCGTGCAAAATATCCTACTGCCCCCATGATGCTTTGTTCAGGAGGCGGCGGGCGAGTGGACTATGCAGCGTTGCAATATTTTACAGAGTTTTGGCCCAGTGATAATACCGATCCATTGGAACGTATTTATATTCAATGGGAATATTCTTATTTCTATCCGGCAATGGCAAGCGCTAACCATGTAACCAATTGGGGCAAACAGCCAATAAAATTCCGTACCGATGTGGCCATGATGGGCAAACTGGGCTTTGATATTCCTGTAAGTAAGTTGGATGAAAAAGATCTTAGTTTCTGCCAAAATGCTGTGAGGACTTATGACTCCATCAAAAGTATTATTTACCAGGGTGATCAGTTTCGATTATCCAATCCGTGGAATAACCCTGTTGCTTCAATCATGTATGTGAATGAAGATAAAACCTCCGCAGTTGTTTTCAACTACCTGGTTAATGACAGGTTTGCACAAGGAAGTAAATTACCCATTCGTTTGAAAGGATTAGATGCTTCAAAAAAGTATCGGGTTAAAGAAATTAATTTATATCCCGGAGAACGATCAACCATTGACGCTGATAGGGAATATACAGGCAATTTTTTGATGACAGTTGGAATGAATCCTGATGTAAATACCCGTAGAACCAGCGTAATTTTATCAGTTGATCTGGCAAAATAATTTTGAGTATTTCATCATTATTCACACGAGCCAATATTTTTCAATAAACCCATTAATCTAAGTCATGGTGGGGTTTTCCAAATGAGAACCCGGTGGATTTAAACTCATTCTTATTACCCACTTCTATTGCCCAATAGTGGGTTTATTATTCTACAAATTCTGCAAATAATTCTATATTAAATCTTGGTGATGATAACACCAAAGACCAAAATATAAGCCTTCAATCACAGGCTGATCTTAAAAAAGTAGCCTTATTATTTTAAAAAATCAGGTACATCTTTTGATAGCTAATTGTTTTTATATATAGAAGTATTTTAAAAAGAAAATATAAAAATTAACCTATTGAATTTGAATTTTATTATTCACGCTTAAAACATAAATTATGTCTTTCAATTTATTAGAAAATGCTAAGAATTATTTTAGCAGCGAATTTACCAATCAGGCTTCCATCTCATTAGGAGAAAGCAGCTCAGGAATTTCAAAAGCATTATCTGCGATAATCCCGGCAGGTTTTGGAGGAATTTTAAGTAAAGCCACATCTGGTACAGATGGAGCCAGCAGCATATTTAACATAGCTAAAGAGGCTGCGGGTAGTCTTATCTCATCGCCTGATTTCAGTGGCCTTCAGCGCCAGGAGAGTAAAGGAGGAAATATACTTTCTCAATTATTCGGAAGTAATCAATCAGGAATTATCGGCACTATATCAAAGTTTGCAGGTATTAAGGATTCATCATCCGGATCTTTATTGAAGATGAGCCTTCCTGCAATAATGGGACTTTTAGGAAAACATGCAGAACAAAATAATTTAACGGCCAGCGGATTATCGGGTTTTCTTTCTTCTCAAAAAGATCATATTTTGAATGCGATGCCTGCAGGATTATCTTCTTTAACCGGAATGTTAGGTCTTGGTTCCCTGGGGGCCGCCGCATCTTCATTGTCTTCAAATTTAAAATCTACAGTTTCTGGCAAAACAAATGAGGTAGTAGGTAAGCCGGGCGGTGGTTCTAAATGGTTGCTCCCCTTCATTATTATTCTTGCGGCAATTGCATTGCTTTGGTATTTCAGCAAAAGTTGCAATAAATCTACGGAGACGATAACTACGTATGATACAAGTACTGTTACAAAAACAGACACTTCCGGCCCGGTAGTTACAACGACTACAACTGTTGAAACTATAAAAGTGAAATTGCCAAACGGTAAAGAATTAGATGCGAATAAAGGGGGAATAGAAGATCAATTGGTAACCTTCTTAAACAGCGATTGGAAATCAATGAGCGATTCAGCATTAAGAGTAAAATGGTTCGATTTTGATAACCTGAATTTTAATACAGGAAAAGCAACTTTACTTCCCGAAAGCGAAAAACAATTGGATAACCTTGCAGAAATCTTAATAGCTTTCCCCGATGCAAAAATTAAAATAGGTGGCTACACCGATTCATTAGGAAATGCAGCAAGTAATAAAAAGCTTTCCCAGGATCGTGCGGATGCTGCTAAAGCAGGACTGGCCAAACGTGGAGTGGGAAAACAGGTTACTTCTGCCGAGGGCTATGGTTCTCAATTTGCAAAAGCGGCCCCTAAGGCTCCAGATACAGAAAGAGCATTGGATCGTCATGTATCTGTAAGTGTAAGGAAAAAATAGGTTCCAAACTCTATTTTTTAGAAAAGAAAGGCCCTGGAAATTACCGGGGTTTTTCTATTCAAACCTTTTCCAATGAAAAGCCTTCTTGCAGGATTAAGGAAAAGCTCTTCCCGGTGATAAGACATTCTTACCTGCTTTTTTCCCTTCCGGGGCATAAAAATATATTTTATTTGCCCCGCTAAAGTTTAATCAAAAAGGTGGCGCCATAGGTTGACGGATCGCCCAGGTGCACTGCGCCAAAATCGTATGCGTAAGCAATGTATTTTTTATTACCGGTATTTCTGCTCCATAAAAATAAATCGAAATGCTTTGAAGAAACACCTATGCGCAGGTTAATCAGGCCATAGGGCGATTGTTTAATCGTGTTAGCAAGATCGAAATATTCGGTGCCCAATTGCTTCCATTCTATTCGTGTAATAAGTTTTGCTCCCTGCTTTTTTCCTAAATCATGACTGTACTGAACTGCAAGCATTGATGTAACATTGGGTGTAAAAATTTGTTTACTGCCATTGAGATCAACAGACTGGCCATTTTGCGAAACTTTTAAAGAAGTATATTTTGCATCCGTGTATCCAAAGTTGTAATCAATTTGTAAACCTTTTACCGGTGCTGCAGAAAGCTCAAGTTCTGCACCTTTGCTTGATAGCTTTCCTGTATTTTTAGTAACGGTGATAGCATCCGGCAAAATTAGTGTAGGCACCTGTGCGTCATTGACGCCGGTAACAAAAACAGCAAGGTTCAATAGCAAACGATCATTAAAAAAAGTATTTTTAATACCTGCTTCAAAATTATTGCTGTACTCTGGTTTGTATGGGTAAAGTGGCGGCTGCGAAGGATCAGAAGATAATTGTGTTAATCCTCCGGTTCTGTAACCACGGCTATAAGTTACATACAGGTTACTGTTGGCTGCCACATGATAACTCAATCCCAACTTTGGTGATATTGCACTAAAATTTACAGTACCAGCAGTATCGGGCCGTGTAACAAAAGCAGGGTCACCATCTTTCTGGTATTCGCCCTCAACATTCAGTTTTTTATTTTCATAATCATAACGCAGGCCTGCGATCAGGTCAAGCTTTTTATTAATAGAATAACTTGTCTGCCCATAAAATGCAATGCCGGTATTCTTTCCTGTGGTTGTATTTATGGTGGAAAAATTAGTATCCGGCACACCTAGCATTCCTGCGTCTTTACCAAAATGAGTTGCCTGTTTTGAAGGGTTATTTTGGTGAAAAAAATAAGTACCTGCTGTCCATTTGAAGGGAGAAATTTTGTTGGCAGCCGAACTGAAACGGAATTCCTGGGTAAATACTTTTACATTATTCCATTTGTTGCCATAATTATTTATAATGGTAACAGCATCGGCTGCAGAAAAATCCCCATCAAGCGGCGCATTATAATATCGATAATTCTGTTGCCAGGCAGTCAGCGAAGTAAAGTTGAATGAAGAACCTGAATGGTTCACAGTTAATGAAGCATTCAAGGTATTGTCGATCATTTTTGCAATAGCATTCTGGCTTAGCTGATAAGGATTTTTAAAGGCCTCATCTACACCAAATACCATAGGGAAAGCCCCATCATTTTTATTGTCCTGGTGTTTTACATTCAATGTAATCGCCCACCTTGCGTCAGGCGCATATTTTAAATAATAATTACCCGTGATCCCCTGCTTTTTATCGAATGAACTATTGTTATACTGGTTGGTATAAAAACCATCACGTTTATTAAACAAACCGGAAGCGCCAAAGAATAATTTGTTTTTAATAATAGGTGTGCGTATGCCGGCACTATATCGTTGCTGGCCATGGTCGCCAATGCTCAATTCAACGAAGCCATTGGTAGCATTTGTTGGCTTTTTGGTAATAATATTGATCACACCGCCCATGGCATTTCTGCCATATAAAGTGCCCTGCGGGCCACGCAATATTTCTATACGCTCAATATCATTAAGGGCGGCAATATAAGTGTCCAGGGTAAACTGGTTTACTCCATCAATGTAAGTGGCCACAGCCGGATCGTAAGAAGTAGTGACAATACCACGTATGGAGGTAACATTGCGGTCATCGCCTGAATTATTCGAATTTAAATTTGGCGCAATAGCCGTAAGATCTTTGCTGTTCCATAACCTGTATTCCTCTACCTGTTTTGCAGAAATAGCGGTAGTGCTTAGCGGAATATTCTGAAGGACTTCTTCTTTTTTTTGTGCGGTTACCACTACTTCATCCAGTTGCACTGAAGCATCATTAAGTTGAATGTTAAGAACCGTACCAGAAGTACTCACCAGTGCTTCTTCATTTACACCGGCATAGCCAACCGCTGATACAGAAACAATATATTTTCCCGCAGTAAGATGCTGAAAACCATAATTGCCCTGTGCATCCGTTAAGGTCCCTGTGTTTGTATTCAGCAGGTGAATAAACGCACCAACAACGGGTTGCGATTTATTATCAGTAATTTTTCCCGTAATATTCTGACTTTGTACAGCAACACTTACAAGCAATAATAGCGTAATGGGGGAAATTTTCTTTCGTAGGATCTCGAACATTCAATTGAATTTTTAATTATAATTATTAATCCCAAACATTTATTCATTAATTATTTGGCGGTGCAAGATACCAATGCATAGTGTATTTTAAAAGCAATTTTTTGGAGCCTGATTGAGCAGTACCAAACCCCGAATATGAATGAGGCTTTTCTTTTGTTCCACTATTTGATAACAAGTAGTAAATTGATTCAATAAGCGCTTAAAGTACTCTTGTTAGTTTCAAAACTTTATCATTATTACCGGAAGCAGTTTCTATTAAAGTGACAGTTGAATTGCACCTTAATTTCCCGGTACTTATTTTTTCACCTGTTGACACATCTGTCCATTCTTCAACATAATTTCCCTTTGGTATAAGTAGTTTGATTTTTAAAGGCTTTGATAACATTGGTTCAATATAAATTACATAAGACCGGGATGTTTTCATTGAATAGGCAAAAGCCCCTGCCACATGATCAATAAAAGAAGCATCTGGCTTTAGCGTTGACAGATCCAAAGCCTGGATAAAATTTTTAAGTACTTTAAAAGATTTCCTAAGGGAAACGCTTCCGCCTCCGGGTGCATTATTTGCATCATCTGTGCCATCTTCATGGCCGGTTGAAAATGAATAATCGAGCTGGCCAAAGAGGCCGCCACCACTCATCATAAAACGCCAGGCCTGTCTGCGATAGGTAATATCTTCTTTTCCTGCAAAACCCGTTTCATTAAACCCAATCACTTTATTAAGACCATAGTTAATGCGCACAGCATCCGGCTTTGCATAATGAAATGTATAAATAGAAATATCAGGATCAGATGTAAAAACAGGCTGACCAAAATTGGCTATGTTTTGAGAGATCAGATGTTTATTTTTTAATTTGTTTTCTTCACCTACGATCCATTCCGAAACTGTTTTTTGCCAACGCATTGATTTTTCGGATGTAACCTCCAGCGTATTTTTCCAAAAGTTGCCGGGTTGTTTTAATTCATCTTTACTGGCATAATCGTTCCCAATAAGTACAGTATCTTTATTATCGGACCAAGGCTCGTTTTGAATTTCAAAATAGAAATTGTCAAACTCATTTAATGCATCAACTAATTTTACAACATACTGTTTCTGAAAATTTAAAATTGAACCATTCTCCAATGTATTTACTTTGTTTGCCGGAAGGTCTTTTGGTGTGCCGTTTACATTATTATTACCATTAAAAGGATGATAAGCCCAGCCCGATCCATAATAAGCAGAAAATAAATTGACCTCTACAATAACACCATTCTGTGCAGCTTTTAGCATAAAATCATGCAGTCTTTTAAAATAGGCCTCATTCCATTTGCCCAGGTCGTACTTATCCTGTGTTTTTTGCCAGGGCAATAATAAGGTTTGCTCATCCGGCGCAAGTGTATTGTGCTCAATGCCAAATGCACCGGGCTTTTCATAATAAGCGCCCATAAACAAACGGGTAGTATTTAATCCGTCAGTGTGCAATGTTTGCAAGTACTTCTCATAATTGAACGCTATATTTATAACACTGCCATAATGCTCTCCCGAACCCACAATTACCAATGGCTTATTCTGATATAAAAAATAATGCGGGTTTGATGGCAGAAGCTTTAATGCTTGTGCAGATGCAGTTTGCACAATAGTTAACATACCATAAAAACATATCAAAGCTTTTCGCATAGCAATAAATTTTTTCCTTTTCTAAATTCCATTCGGTCTAATCATATAGGTTAAATGGTTATTTTATCATCATCAAATTATAGCAGACCTTTTATATAACAAAAAAGCTGCGATAATCGCAGCTTTCTTTAAATCTATTTTACAAAGAATTGTATAGATGAAAGCGCAGCATTAGCCGTTACTTTTGGATCTTTTGATTTACATAAAATGTAAAGATCATGCAACTTTCCATCGTTTACCTGTGTTAATCCGGAGGTAAGTGTTACAAATTTCGGTTTAGCCTTTGCCAATTTTCCATCGGCACTCTCCCCTTCACCTGCAAAAGAAAATTCACCTATTTTGTTTCCGTCAGGCGCATCCACATGTACTTCAAAAGTATAGCCTGCAACAGGTGGATTTTGCCAACCCATTATTATAGAGGCGCGGGAAATACCAGAGAGATCAATGCTGTCAATACTAAACCATCCTGTGTTTTGTGGTAAAATCAGGTAGGTGTTTCCGTTAAAAATCGCTTTACTAAATGCCTGCATATGCTCTACGCCACCAAAAGTTACTTTACTGTTATGTAATAAGACTGAATTACTACCCATAAGCGGTTTAATATTAACACCTCCTTTATCGGTATAAGCAGCAGAAATATACAACACGCCATTGTCTTTAACAGGTTTATTTAAAGTTGCATTTAAACTACCCTTTGCAGGCAATGATTTTATTTTTTTGCCCTGGGTGGCGAGCGATAATATCCATGAAATAATTTGCCTTGCGTCACTTTCTTTTAAAGCAGGATGTGCAGCCATTGGCACCTTGCCCCATGCGCCGCTGCCTCCGGCTATAACTTTTTGTGCGAGATAGGTCATGGCATTGGGATCTTTTTGATAACGCTGCGAAACCATGGTAAATGCAGGCCCTATTGATTTTTCGTCTACTTTATGACAGCCCTTACAATCTAATGAAAGCATTAAATTTTTTCCAACCATAGCTTCACTTAATATTTGATGCCCTTGTGATGCCCCAGCTTTATCCGTTCCGGCAGCATAATCTGCAGAAACAATCAAATTACTCAAATCTTTCACTTTGGCAGTATCATCTTTATCATCAATCATCACTTCATATTTCACTTCTTTACCGGGAAAATAAAATGTTTGGTTACCATCAATTTTAATATTTACTGTTGGCGCTTCATTACCCGCGTATACATTTACAGCATCACTTTTTGAAGATGCATTTTTATCATCTTTCACCTCTACCGAAATAGCATAATCTCCTGCTTTGTTAAACGTGTATTGCAACCTGGGTTCTGCTGTTTCCTTCTTTGTTCCATTGCCTAAATCCCATATATAAGAAAGTTTATCATTATCCGGATCCTTCGCGGTTACTGTTGCCGTAATTTGCATAGGCAAATCGCCGGAGGTTTTATCAACATGTATTGAAGTAATCTCCGGTGGCCTGTTGCCTGCATTGAAGTCTATACGTGCCAGTCCCGCGTCTGCATTTTTAGCAAACCATCCACTTCCATATTCTAATACATAAATTTTACCGTCCGGGCCAACTTCCATATCGGAAGGATTGGCAAATTTTGTGTGTAACATAAAAGGTTCCATATTATCAAAATCACCGTTGGGTTTCATGGTCACTACTTTTATCCAGCCACGCATCCATTCATAAATAAACAGTTTGCCATTGTAATAATCCGGATAGCGTGTTTCCTTAGGATACATATCAGGATAATAAACCGGGCCAGCCATTGCACATCTGCCGCCACTTCCCACCTGCGGAAAATCTTTTGACTCCCCATAAGGATACCAAATGAATGCAGGTTGTGCCGGTGGCAATACTTCTAAACCGATATTATTACGAGAATTATTTATTGGTTTTGCAGGATCAAATGCAGGGCCTGATTTGCCTGTAGCATAATCATACGCATGATAAGGAAGATTATTAGCTATAAAAAACGGCCATCCAAAAAAACCTGCTTTTCTTGCCTGGTTGTATTCATCATAACCACGTGGTCCGCGTGTATCCATGCTATCATTATTGGCATCGGGCCCCACTTCTCCCCAATATAAAAAGCCAGTCTTTTGATCCACGGAAATACGATAAGGATTTCGATCTCCCATTACATAAATCTCCGGCCTTGTTTTATCAGTCCCTTTTGGAAATAAATTACCCTCAGGAATAGTATAGTTTCCTTGTTCATCTACATCAATGCGGAGTATCTTACCACGCAAGTCATTCGTGTTGCCTGCACTGCGGCGATCATCATAATGTTCATGTCCCGGACGATCATCTAACGGGGCATAACCATGACTCGCAAAAGGCTGATTGGGTTCATCAAAAGGCGTTGTGTTATCGCCTGTTGATAAAAACAGCATCCGGTCTTTACCAAAAGCAATGGAGCCTCCTGTGTGGCAACATATTTCTCTTTGAGAATATAATTGTAAAATTATTTTTTCTGATTTAGGATCAATAGAATCATTATTGAAAATAAACCTCGATAATCGATTCACGGAAGTATCTACCGGGCTATAATAGATGTACACGAAATGATTCTTTGCGAAATCGGGATCTTTCTGAATGCCCATCACGCCCTCTTCAGCGTTGACACCGGGTGTATGTAGTGTTTTCCAGTACACGTTTAAAAAGCCTGCCTGCTTAACTGTTTTGGTATCATTTTTATACAACATAATTTCTCCACGGCGTTGTGCAATTAATACATCAAGGTTAGGAAGAATGGTCATTTCTGTTGGTTCAAAAAAAGTGCCCCGAACCAATTGTGTTTTTACAAAACGGTCTTCTTCAGGCACAAGTGGCGTAGCTACTTTTGCATAATTTAATTCTTTATTATCCCCGATAGCATATTTAATTCCACCCAGGATATGTTTTAAATAATTTGGGTCGCTGTACGATTCATCTGTATGCCCTAACTCAGTGTACCACGCTCTTCCCCCGTCATAATCATGATACCATGCCATTGGATGGTTATCGCCATTGGTACCACCTTTATAGCTTTTTTCATCAATGGTTAGTAATACGTGTACATCTTTATTAAGATTCTTAAAATTGTACCACTCATCTTTTCTTATCCACGGATCGGGTAAATGCTTTGTAGAAATATCATTTTTGTCTACTACGTGTAAGGTTGCCTGTTGTTGCTCTGGATGACCATTAAAATTAGCACCCACTAACCTCGTGTACCAACCCCAATGATAGCCGGCATCTGTTGCTGCATGAATACCTACAAACCCGCCGCCAGCTTCAATATAACGTTGAAAAGCATTTTCCTGGTAATTGTTTAAAAGAACATCTGCGGTATCAGTTGTATTTAAAAATACAACAGCAGCATATTTTTTCAATGTGTCTTCCGTAAACATTTCAGCATTTGAAGTAGTATCTACATCAAAACTGTTTTCCTGCCCAAGTTTGATAATGGCATTTACACCCGCAGTTATAGAAGAGTGGTGATAGCCTGCTGTTTTGGTAAATACTAATAATTTAGCGTTACCGGAACGTTTGTTACAACCGAACAGAAACAAAACGAAAACAGAAATGATAAGCGAATAGAATCGTAAGCAATTTTTCATTTGATAATTTAGTGTGAATAGTTAATTTATTGCAATTTATTATTTTAAAATTAGTAATCCCAAACATTTATTCATTAATTATTTAAGCCTTTAGGGTAAAAAGTTGACGAAATTATAGTGTTGTTATTGTCTTGTCCCTTATTAGTTATTGATAAACCATTGAGACAGCTTGGCGGCTGGTGCGCAGGAATAAAATAGTGGCTATATCATTAAATTATTTTTATCATTATTTAGGATAACCGCAATCACTATACCTAATGATTGATGTCATTTTCCATGCCGGGTACAAAGGAAAGGCCATTTTTGGATATACCTGGGATGTAAACAAACTTAATGATGGAACGGGTGTTTACCGGATCACCTTTAGTTTTGACGGAATTGAAGCCGGTTCTACCCTAAATACCTTCTTTACTAGTTCAACCGGAATTGTTTTGGCGGCTGAAGAAATTGTACCTGAGGCAGAAGGTGCAGGAGGTACTGCTATTATTGATGTTGCTGATAACCTGACCTACATTGATGTGACCATAACAGGTCGTGGAAAGGGCGGTGGGAGAAAGTAATACCATTTGAAAAGCCTCATAGTAAAAAGTTTTAGTCTGCACAATGTTAATTGCATGATGCAGACTAAAACTTTATATGCTCATTTTTCATTTAGAAACTACGTTTAAAAATAAGATGCTTCTTTGAAGCAATTGATTGTTGCCAACATATAAGTAAATGAAGTATCAATGAACGTCGATTGAAATAAGTTAGGGTACTCTTAATAAAAAGCAACAGCAGGTTGGGTCTTATGGAATATGAGCGCATATTATTACTTGTGTCAACTTAGTTTGCCGCAGAGAAAATTATAATTCATAAACTCAATTTAAATAATCATGATACACTTAATTAAACAGGTCGCCCTGGGTGCAGTAATAACACTTGCATTATTTAGCTGCCAAAAAGATTTAAACAAAACCCAGGTATCTTCAGAAAACGAAACGCTTGCAAGTACTATGAATAAAGAGGTTGCTCCGTCAACATCTGGTTCCAAAACAGCACAATCCATCCAGGTAAATATAAAGGGGGTAAGAAAAAATTACCAAATTACAGGAACAGATCCATTTTCATATAAATCATGGACTTATAATTGGTCTGAAAGGCCTGAAGCTCTTGCTTTTTTTGATCAATATTTTACAGTAACAACAACTGGAAGCCCCACTGAAGACCAGATTAATCGAGGAAAACATAAGGC
>DATCMY010000282.1:0-12111 GCA_036565505.1 Hanamia sp. | reverse complement strand
GGGGATAGGCTGCTATGGCTGCTGAGGAATGTCCAGGCATTTCAATTTCGGGAATAATAGTAATGAAACGATCCTGCGCATATTTTACAATTTCTTTTATTTGTTCCTGCGTATAAAAACCACCGCTATGGATACTGTCGTTCCCCGTACCGGGATAGTGGCCAATGATGGTTCCGTTTCTAAATCCACCCACTGAAGTAAGCCGCGGATATCTTTTTATCTCAATTCTCCAGCCCTGGTCTTCGGTTAAATGCCAATGAAAATTGTTGAATTTATAATAAGCGAGATAATCAATATATTTTTTAATAAAATCTACTCCAAAAAAATGCCGGCCTACATCAAGATGCATACCGCGGTATTGAAAACGTGGATAATCTTTTATAGAAAGTTGAGGGATTTCATAGGTTCGTTCTGCGATTTCAGTTTTATTTTCCGGTAATAGTTGTAGCAATGTTTGAATGCCATAAAATAACCCTTCACTTCCGGTGCTGCTAATCAAAATTTTATTGGATTCAACTGCCATATTATAGGCATCTTTTCTATCATTTGATTTAGTGAGTTCAAGAATAATAACATTGCCGGATTTTGAATTTTCTAATTTACTTTTTACGGGCAAGGCAAATCCATAAAGTTTTTTTAAATAAAAATTAAACATTTTGGCTTCATGCATTGCTGATTCAGCGGCAATAATTTGGGTAGAATGATTAAAGGAAAAATTTCCTGAATTCAATTTTAATTCTACAGGTGCAGGAATTATGTTCACCGTATTCGTTTGTGCAAAAGTAAATGCGTATGTAAAAAACGAGGCAATAAGGAAGAATTTTTTCATTTAATGTTTTGTTGAATTATGAAAAGGAATATTGATGGAAAATAATGTAATGATATAAAAAACTTCTATAAAAATTGTAAAGTGGTTATTTATTTTTACCAATTGCACAAATTTACTTAGAATCTTCTTTGTTCTCCATTTAAGAAATACATTTCTTAAATTTTTTTTAATTCAATTTATTAGGTATGTGTAAATGAACGTAATTGAAAAATAAAAAATATTTTTTTTTAAGTTAGATTTGCAAAAATTTTCGGGATGTAGCGCAGCCCGGTAGCGCACACGTCTGGGGGGCGTGGGGTCGCAAGTTCGAATCTTGTCATCCCGACAAAGCAGGGCAAATTGAAAATATTTCTTTTGTCCTGTTTTTTTTGTTCCTGTTTCCTTAAACTTTTTTTGAATTTCAGTGGCAGAGTTGATTTTATGATATGTACTTTCTTTAATGCATAAATGGCCATTTCATAACAAGCTCCTATTTTATAAATTAGCAGAATTGATTATGCAGATAAAGCATTTGGATTTATCATAATTACTTACAATAAAATAAACACAACCCCTTTTATAAGTTGTGTATTATTTTTCAGATCTATTATGTATGCATAAGCGCCGGGAGCAAGAAGGACTCCTTTATATTTCCCATCCCAGTACCTATTTATTCCATGGTTATCAAAAACCATCTGGCCAAACCTGTTGAAGACTTTAACTTCGGCACCAGGATAAGCTTCCAAAGTTTCTATAAACCAGGTATCATTTATTCCATCATTGTTTGGAGTAAAAGCATTTGGAACAAATAATTTCTTAAAAACTTTTACAAGAACCATATCTGAGGCTATTCCGCATCCAACATTTGATCTTACTTGTAAAGTATACATTTTATTGACAGTCGGATTTACGGTTGGACTTAGTGAATTGGGAGCTGTAATATTCTCAACCGGCGTCCATGTATAAGTAACATCAGTTCCACTGGCATTACCATTTAAAACAATAGATTGTCCTTCAATAATAACTTTATCAGGCCCGGCATCTGCCTTTGGATTTTTATTCACTACTACCAGAACAGAGTCGAATGTTTTACATTCATTATTGGCAACTGTCAGAATATACGTAGTGGTTAGTTTAGGAAAAGCGATTGGGTTGGGAATATTAGGGTTAGAAACTTCTGTGACAGGAGTCCATTCGTAGGAAGTGATATTATTGCCTGCTGCATTCAACTGAATACCCACCCCCTCACAAACTGCTGTATCAGGACCAGCATTTACAACAGGCTTAATATTTATTACAGCAATTGTTGAATCTATGCTGGTGCAACCTTTGCCAGATGTTACTTCTACAAAGTAGGTACCGCTATTGGATGGTACAGTAGCCGGAATAAAAGGTGATTGGGCATTGCTTGTA
The DNA here is from genome assembly GCA_036565505.1 of Hanamia sp. Lineage (GTDB taxonomy): Bacteria > Bacteroidota > Bacteroidia > Chitinophagales > Chitinophagaceae > Ginsengibacter. Next base: position 9,890 of record DATCMY010000282.1, on the reverse strand, counting down.
AAATTCAATGGCCCGGTCCATGAAAATAGCACTCCGTCATTAGCATTAAAAGATAATGTATCGCCTGCACAACTACCATGATTAGACGCATCAACTACCGGAAATTTATTTACACTGATCGAAATTACATTTGACAAAATAGAACATGAAGATATATTCATATTATCACGCTGAGATACAGCTAACCTGTAGAGGTAAATTCCTGGCGGAATAACAGGCGGGCGTACATAAGATGTATTGGTAGCCCCGGTAATATTAGCCCAGGAAGCGCCATTGTTTGTACTAATCTGCCATTGAAATACAGGATCGTTATACCCGGCAGAAACATTTGCCTGCAAATTAAAAATGGAAGTATCCCCGGTGCATACATCAGCAGAATCGGAAGATCCGCTAATACTTGCAGTAACAAGAGGGCCGCAGGCCCTAAAAGTAATATCATCCAATAATAGATCATTACCACATCCTCCGGGTGCATTATTAGTCATTCTTAATACAACAGAATTGATACCGGCAGAAGTTGAAAAAAAGAACCCATATTGTTTCCATGAGGGAAAAGCTCCAGCCGGAATATCGCCTGTTTGATAAGATTGAAGAACTGTTCCGGAGGTTGTTTCTATTTTGAAAGTGACATTTGGCTTAATGGTGGAACCACCACAGGCGCTTTGCTTGGTAACATTTAATATCCAGGCAGCAAATTCATAAGTAGTATTGGGGCAAAGCCCATCTACTGTTTTTACAAAAAAATCTCCCGGATTATAGGATGCGTTTACGATCATCATATAACCGTTCACATCCCCGGGAGTATGATCTTCCCCTAAACTATGCCAGGTAAAACCAAAACAATTGCTGGTAGAATTGGCAACTGTAAAACTACCGTCCGGCGGACAATCACCAGGGTAATAATTATAATTCGTTAAGTTATTTAATGGAGCGCCCGGATTAGTACCCGCACCAAACGTAATATTGACTACAGGATCACCAAGGCTTCCCTGGCATAATTGCGCGTATATTTTAGAAAAAAAACTAAAACAAAAAAACAAAAAAATACTTACAATTTTTACCTGCTGTTTCATCATAAAGGCCCGCTGAAATATTTATAACAGAGTTCTAAGTTCAGCAAATAAATGCAAACTGCGATTATATATATTCATGTACATGGATTTAAATTCTGAATTCTGATTCTTGTTTTTATTAATAATCTGATAGTTAAATTTCATTTTATAATTTTCGTTATAAAATAATTTATCATACTCTGATGCTATTCAATATTCATCTTACCTGCCATGTGTGTATATCTTATCAAAAAACTTTGCCATGGAAATTTAAACAATCCATAAAAGGTAAATATTGAGCAATTTATTGGCAATATTTTTACCTTTACTTACATCTAAATTTAATTTATGGCAAATAAAATAGCATTGGTAACAGGAGGCAGCAGAGGCCTGGGTAAAGACATGGCATTAAGACTGGCACAGCACGGGCATCATGTAGTAATTACTTATGTAAAACAAAAAGACGCCGCCGAGGGTGTGGTAAAAGAAATTGAGACAATGGGTATGCAGGCAACTGCATTACCATTAGATACAAATGTAATAGCATCTCTCCCTGATTTTGTAAATGAATTCAGACAAGCGTTACAGTACAAATGGAAAGTGGAGAGGTTTGATTTTTTAGTAAACAATGCGGGGATTGGAGCTACTATTCCTTATTCCCAAGTAACTGAAGCAGACTTTGATCAATTTATGAATATTCATTTCAAAAGTGTTTATTTTCTTACACAACAACTGCTTCCTTTAATGAACGACGAGGGCAGAATCATTAATATTTCCACAGGTACTACGCGCTTTTGTGTTCCTGGTTATTCCATATATGCTTCTATGAAAGGTGCTATAGAGGTATTTACCCGTTATCTCGCAAAAGAGGTTGGCGCAAGGGGAATTACTGCAAATATAGTAGCGCCTGGCCCTGTTGAAACCGATTTCAATAATGGTGGCAACAGGGATATTCCAGAGCGGAAAAAATTTTTAGCCTCTATGACTGCCTTAGGAAGAGTTGGGCTGGCAAAGGATATTGGAGGGGTAATTGCATTTTTATGCAGTGAAGATAGTGGCTGGATAAACGGGCAAAGAATTGAAGTATCTGGTGGAATCAATTTGTAAATTTTCTGCTTCAAAGATTCAACTTTGACTAACCAAAATCACCCAACCGGATGAATATGGTCATTGTTTTTCGTATCCGGGCATTTTACTTTTATAGTGTAAAAAACTATAGATATGAAAAAGCAAATGACAATTATTGGACTTTGTATTATAGTTGCTATCTTTTCTTGTAATGAATCCGGCAACAAAAAAACAATGGAAACTGCTGTAACCAACACACAGGCAGACGACTCTTTATTAAATTCAGCCCGCAATTTTTTTAAACCATTACCATCCGTTGCAGATAATAAAAACAATGTAGTTACTGAGTCAAAAGTTAAGCTTGGTAAGTTACTTTATTATGATACCCGCCTTTCCAGAACCGGAAACAACAGTTGTAATTCCTGCCATAACCTTGCAAATTATGGAGTAGATAATAAAGCCACTTCCACAGGAGATGCAGGAAAACAGGGTAGTCGTAATTCGCCGACTGTTTTTAATGCTGCACTACATAATATGCAATTTTGGGATGGACGAGCAAAAGATGTAGAAGAACAGGCAGGTATGCCAATTCTAAATTCTGTTGAAATGGCCATTCCACATAAGGGGTTTTTAATAGATAGATTGAGTACAATTAAGCCATACCCAGAAATGTTTAAAGCAGCTTTTCCAGAGGAACCAAAGCCTCTTACTTATGAAAATTTACAAAAAGCTATTGCAGCTTTTGAACGTACTTTGCTTACCCCATCCAGATTTGACAAATTTATGCAGGGTGACATGAATGCTATTACACCAGAGGAAAAAGAAGGTCTTAAAGTATTTATTGCATCCGGATGCATTAGTTGTCATAGTGGAGTAGGTATCGGTGGAGGAACTATGCAGAAGTTTGGAGTAGTAACTGATTACCGCACCTTAACAAAAAGTACATTCAATGATGAAGGGAGGAAAACAGTAACCAAAAATAAAGGCGATAAAGACGTGTTTAAAGTACCTGGATTGCGAAATGCGCCAGGAACATTTCCATATTTTCACGATGGAAGTATTGCAAATCTCGATTCCGCTGTAATAATTATGGGAAAGGCTCAATTAAATAAAACATTATCAGCTACAGAAGTGAAACAAATTGTTGCCTTTTTAAACGCTTTAACAGGAGATGTAAATCCGGATGCAAAAATTGTTCCCCAGGAACTGCTGAAAAAATAAATGAATATTATTTATATTTTTAACCCCCTTTAATCACCAAAATTTATCGTAACAGGATTGCTTGCTATTCTTTTATCATCGCCTGTACATGAAAAAGTACTTCCAGCCATGTTTTGGAATTATCGATAGTATTTCTGATCCTACCAAATGAAATGGATACACCACCGGATGGTTTCCACCCTTTTTTGATCCATTCGTTTACTTCAATAACCAGTTCTTTAGCATCGGTTTTTTTTAGTATTATATATTCCATAAAATATTTTTTATTGAAGATAATAAATTTATAATGCCAATAATTGGGAAGGGTTTCTTTTTGATAAACCTGTTTATTCTACAAAATCATGTTTTCAATTGAATATATAATAATAAAAAAATAGCCCGTATGTAAACGAGCCATTTTTAAAGTATATTCTTAAAAAATTTATTTCACCATAAAACTAACTTTCTTATTACCCCAAAGCAAGGTTACCTGCCCTTGTGGGCTTATGGTAAATGTCATTCTTTCAGAAGATGTTTTTACATCCTCCTCTTTGGTTTTTACACGTAGCTGATCGTCCCCCATTTTATAGTCGAATGCACCCCATTGGTTCCACGTTTTATTAAAGATCAGGGTTACTTCATTGCCATTAAAGATTGTGAAAAATCCATATTTCCCGGCAGGTAATTTAACTCCATTAATGGTTATATCTTTATCTGTTTGAAATACAGTTGCTTCATTGGCACCTGTCCGCCATACTTTACCTTCCATAGGCTCCAGGTCTTTTCCTATGGTTCTTCCTTTCACAGCAGGTTGGCTGTAATCAATGGTGATAGTAGCACCGCTTGCAATTTTCTGGGTTGCTTTAGCTGGCGGGCTTGGCCTTTTACTTTTATCTTCTGCTGGTTTTTGGGCATTTACCTGGGTAGTAAATAATCCTGCAAGCAATACCAGGGAAAAAATTTTTTTCATTGTATTAATATTTTAGATTGAGAAATTAATTTGAACGAATAATTCAAATCATGCACCAAAAATAGATTTAATTGGTGAATTGCATATTAGTAAATTGGTTAAGCGGTATAATGTATAATTTATTTAAAAATTTGAGAATAACTGATTGAATCTTTTGATTCTTTTTAATTTAAAATTATTTGCAGGTAGAATTTAATTTACAAGTCCTTTTTTGATCAAAGGTTATTATCACCAAAGTGTTTATTTCAAAAAAAATCATTATTTTACTCAAACTAAAATACCATAAATGCTGCAACCTGATTTCAATCCATTCCCGGAACTTAAAACAGAAAGGCTTCTTTTGCGCAGATTAAAAAAAGAAGATGCCGAAGAGATTTTCAAAATGCGTTCTGATAAAAATGTAATGAAATATATTGGTAAAGAACCGGCAACGACTTTATCAGAAGCTCTGCAATTTATTGTCCTTGTAAATGAATCTTTGATCACCAATAATGGAATTACCTGGGCCATTGCATTAAAAGAAAGCCCCAATAAATTGATTGGTACTATCGGGCATTGGCGTTTGACCAAAGAGCACTACCGTTCAGAAATCGGTTACATGCTTCAGCCAGAATATTGGAAAAAAGGAATCATGAAGGAAGCGCTGCTGGAAGTAATTAATTTTGGTTTTAATGTTATGAAATTGCACAGCATAGAAGCGCAAATAAACCCGGAAAATGTAGCATCGTCAAGTATTTTGGAATCTACGGGTTTTATAAGAGAAGCCTATTTTAAGGAAAATTATTTCTTCAGGGGCGTATTTGGTGATACCGCAATTTATTCAAAACTAAAATGAAGCCGATGAAATATTTGATAAAAATTTGTTGGTTGGATATTTATGTAAAAGGTAAATTACCTGCACTCAAGTTTTCGAGTTGTCAGGCTAAATACTTCACCAATCTTGCAATCATCAATCCGCTGTGATAAACCAGCATCGTATAATTTCCTTTTTGAAATTTAGTAGAACCCAAAGAAAAATTCAATGTTTTATTTTCACCTTTCGGACAATCAAAATTGAATTTCACAGAATACACCTTTTTACCGGAAGGGGTTTCAAAAATTCCGGATTCCCATGCGGAATTTTGAAGCACTTTTCCATTGGGTTGCACTATGACCACTTCTATTTCAAATGTGTTCAATTGTTCTGAATTATTTCTTACTGCTAGCGAACCTATCAGTTTATCAGTTCTGGAAGCAAGAGAAGTTAGATGAAATTTATCGTTTACGATTGTAGCAGCAGCGAGATGTAAATTAAAAACTGAAAAAAAAGGAGTAATATTTTTTTCGGCAGAAGATTTATTTTTTGCAATTACCGTTTGTGTATTACCATTTAATTTCGGGCGTTCATTAATTAACTTTTTCACCAGGTCGTTTAATCTCTTATTTTCTTCTGCTACTTCATTGGTTTTATTACGAAGCTGATCTACCTTTTGCTGCAATTCCGCTATTTTTTCCCTGGCAACAATCATGTCGGCCGCGGACGTTTTATTCTTGAGAATATTAGCAATCTCATTTCTAAGCTCATTATATTGAGCAAGTTTATTATTTAAATTTACTGCTAATGTATCTGTATTATCCAATCCGGAATCCTGTTTGAACTCAAAATCCTGGACGGTAGTATTATAGAGTGTTTGTAAGGAATCTCTTGTATTGCTGGAATTTATCGCAACAGGCTTTTCCAAAATTGGCTGAATAGATTTTTCTGCTATTGGTTCCGCGGGTTTTACATTCTTTTCACCAAAATAAAAATGGTAACCCCATATTGATATTAATACAAATGAGATTGTGATGACGACTAAAGCAAATAGTAGTAAGAATAATGATTTAGAATTCCGCATGGCATCCCAAAAATAGATAATGTATTATTGGAAAATGTATTTTCTTTAAAAATTATTTATCAATATTCTGATTTACATAAGCGGATATCCAGCCAACCTGTCCGTTTTTTACCAGGTAAAATTGTTTCTTTTCATGAATACCTTCAAACTGTCGCATAATTTTTAATAATAAACCTGAACCGGCGAGCATTGCTTTTTGATCAAATACTTTATTCACCGTTTTAATTGATTTAGCAATGGCTTCTTTGTCAAGTGTATTACCTTTTATAGATTTCATTAATGCTTTTGGGGAGAATGAAGCATAATCACTGTATAATTTTTCATTAAATTTTTCCACTTCTTCATAAGTAACCGGTACTACAGGATTATTAATTAAATCCGGGAATAATAAGGTGGCTGTTGCCCAGGCCGCTCCCCCACTGAAGGCAATATTATCGCTCATATTATAGGCTCCGCTTACATTTACTGCGTAAATGATTTCCGAATTAGCATCTCCGGCAAGCACACGTTCCAATTGTTTATAGTAATTGCTAATGGATTTATCATCATCCATGCGTTTTTCGGTAGCATTGGCGGTACTTTTTGTGCCCCATGTTAATTCAAATAACTTAATATCATTTGTATTTCCATTAGGAAAATAACCTCCTTTTGTATTACCACTTCCAATGTCAATTAAAAAGGTTGTGTACCTTTTTGAATCGGGAACAATGCCGAGATGTGAGAGCCTGGCTTCTTCTTTCGGATCTATTATTTCCACCTTTCTGTTGGGTTCATTTATTCTTAATTTAAAAGAGTCTACCAGTTTATGTATCCATTCCGTTTTACCATCTTTCTCCGCAGATACTTTAACCCCGCTGCTTACCACAGTAAATATATTATCAGGAGAAATATTATAAACAATAGTTGCAGAGTTATATAAATCGTAAAATGCCTGCAAAGTAGATGAGAATGTAGGCGGCGTAAAAGAAATAAAATCTGTATTTATGGAGGTGTCCTTTAGCATATTATAATAATCGCCTTTATTTGAATTCTTAGCCATTTCTATCAAGCTCATTTTTATTCCTTTTGAACCTACTTCAATACCTGCATAAACAGTTGATCGCCTGTATTTTAATTTTAAACTCGTTTGAGCAGACAATAAAAAACTCACGGAAAAAAGAAAAAAGAAAGCAAATAAAATCCGTTTGCTAATAGGGCTAAACATGGTTAATTAGTTTTTTTAAAAATACTAATTAACATGATGAACTTTGGATTAAAAATAAAAATGTGAAGAGAATGTTGATAGTTTAAAAATGTAATTACTGATATAATTAATATCAATTGCAGATTAATATCAGGATAGTAATCCAGGGTTAATTCCCATTAATTACAGGAAGAGAAATTTAATTAAATTCTCCTTTCCTCCTTGAGAATTCTGCCTTAATAAAATTATTCTTATTCGAAATTAATCCGTCTAAGTTTTGGCGCTAAAAAATGCATAAGAACCCACGCTAACAGGTATGCGAAACCGCAAATGAGAAACATAATAAAATAGCCCTCATCAAGATTGCCCAATGCCTTATAATGATCGAATAATCTTCCTGCAAGGAATGCTATTAAAATGCCTCCCAAAGCACCTGACATGCCTCCCATTCCGGTGACTGAGGCTACCGTTCTTTTTGGAAACATATCGGATACGGTGGTGAATATATTTGCCGACCATGCCTGGTGTGCTGCCGCTGCCAGACCGATGATAATCACAGCCAGCCACATATTTACTGAACCTAACAATTGGGCAAATACTACCGGTAACACTAAAAATGCATAAATCAGCATGGATACTTTGCGCGCCCGGAAAACCGGCCAGTTATTTTTGATAAAATACATGGGCAGCCAACCTCCCCCTACACTTCCTATTGTTGACATAGTATACACCAAAGCTACCGGCAGCGCTACACCTGTTCCATCTATACCATATTGTGCCTTTAAAAAAGCGGGTAACCAAAACAGGTAGAACCACCATACCGGATCTGTTAGAAATTTACCCAGGACAAATGCCCAGGTCTGATTATATTTCAACAATTTAATCCACGGCACTCTTTTCTGATGTTCACTATCAGCAGCGAAGCCCTGAGTAGCTTGTGGGGCAGCCACCTCTTCATCAAGGTCGCTATGAATATAATCATACTCTTCCTTAGATACCCGTTTGTGCCTTGAAGGAATTTCATACAATAAAAACCAAAACAATAACCATATTAATCCAAAGGAGCCTGTAATAATAAAAGCCCATTGCCATCCCCATTGGGATGCGATAAAAGGTACCGTGAGCGGCGCTAGTATAGCCCCTACGTTTGATCCTGAATTAAAAATACCGGTTGCAAATGCCCTTTCTTTTTTGGGAAACCATTCTGCAGTTGTTTTTATTGCCGCAGGAAAGTTGCCGGCCTCACTGATACCCAATGCTGACCTGGCTATCAGAAATCCTATGGTGCTTCTAACGAGGGCATGCCCGATGGATGCCAGGCTCCAGAGTAATAACGATACTGCGTAACCGATTTTTGTCCCCACTTTATCTATGAACCTGCCTGCCATCAACATGCCAAAAGCATACGATAACTGAAAGGCCATCACGATATCAGAATAATCGCTTTCGCTCCAGTGAAACCTGACTTCAAGATCGCTTTTTAATAAGCTGATCACTGCCCTATCGAGGTAATTGATGGTGGTTGCAAAAAATATCAATGAACATATTGTCCATCGATATTTGCTCATAGTTTTTTGCATATCGTAAAATTTAGAAGTAAAATTTATCTTAGTGATTTTAATATTTCCAATGCCTGTTTTGTAAGTTCTTCAATTTTCGCATAATCTTTCTGTTCAAGTAATTGATTACTGATCAATTTACTTCCCATGCCTACTGCACATACTCCCGCCTTTAGCCATCCTGCAATATTTTCTTTATCCAGATCTACCCCACCCGTTGGCATAAATAATAAATCAGGAAATAAAGCTTTGATAGCGCTCATGAATTCTGGTCCTAAAATATTTCCAGGAAAAAGATTGATCATTTTTGCGCCCAAAGTTTCCGCGCGAATAATTTCCGAAGGTGTCATACATCCGGGCACCCAAAGCATATTATTTTTATCAGCCACTTCTGCGACTTCTTCAATAAGGCCGGGACAAATTATAAAATCTGCGCCTGCATCGATAAATGTTTGCGCCATCGAGCCATTTTTAATGGTACCGATTCCGAGATACATGCCTTTTAATTCTAAATCACATAATTCGCGCATTTTTTTAAAATTTGCCAGGGCGGCTTCACCACGGTTGGTATATTCAACGGCTCTTATGCCCGCATGGTGCAATGAGCGTAAAACCTGTAAGCTTACTTCTGTATCTTTATAAAAATAAAGTGGCAATATTCCCTGCTCAGGAATCAATCGTAATAATTCTTCTTTCATATTCATAAATGTATTTTATAATTGAACAATGTTATTGGAATTATGTTATTATGCAATATTTTTTTACGCAATCGTTATCGTATATTTTTTAATAATTGTTGCTGAAATTCTTGTTCCTTAAACAAATAAGAAAGAGATTTGACTCATTGCAGTTCACAAAATAAATAAACTAATTCTTAATCAAAATTCTTATAATAATCATGTCAAAAAAAGTTGTTACACTTGGAGAAATAATGCTTCGCTTATCTACACCGGATTTTAAAAGATTTGTACAGGCCGATAG
>DATCMY010000281.1:0-2519 GCA_036565505.1 Hanamia sp. | reverse complement strand
TGGTATAATATGTATTCTACCGCCGATTACTCGGTAACCCCGCGCCCACAATATTTGGCCGATGGCCGTAAAATGCCTGACTGTTATTCGCAGCCAGCGGCGCTCAGGGACACTTTGCAGGAAAAGCTGGGCCAATTCCCGTTATTTCAATTTTGGGGGCCTGGGGCCAATATTAAATCTACCCAGTGGATAGCCGATGCATCCATGTTGAACGATGATCTGCATAACCCAACGCTTACAACCATATACTTGCCTCACCTGGATTATTGCCTGCAAAAGTTTGGCCCCGATCTGTCAAAGATCAGCAAAGAACTGAACGAGATAGACGCGGTTGTTGAGCAATTGGTGACGTTTTATAAAAAGAAGAATGCGGAGATCATTATCCTGTCCGAATATGGTATTGCGCCGGTAAGTAACCCGGTACATTTAAACCGATTATTCCGTGAGAATGATCTGTTGCAGATCCGCGTGGAGCGCGGACTGGAACTGCTGGACCCGGGCGCGTCAAAAGCCTTTGTAGTCGCCGATCACCAGATAGCGCATATTTACATTAACGATGCATCAGTTACCGAAAAGGTAAAGGCCCTGCTTAAAAATGTAAAAGGCATTGAGCTGATACTGGATAAGGAAGAGCAAAAGAAACACCATATTAACCACGAGCGCTCGGGCGATATTGTGGCGGTGGCCGATAAGGATAGTTGGTTCACCTACTACTTTTGGCTGGATGATGCCGTAGCGCCCGATTATGCGCGCTGCGTTGATATCCATAAAAAACCGGGTTACGACCCCGTTGAAATGTTCATGACCTCTAAAGCCCGCGCAGCCTATAAACTGGCTCGCAAACTGGCTGGTTTTAGGTATGTAATGGATGTGATCCCGTTGGATGCCACGCTGATCAAAGGCTCGCATGGGCGTACTAATATTGCCGATGAGTATAAGGCTGTTTTAATAACGGATGATGTGCAGAAGGATGTTTTGCCTACGGATGTGTTTGATGTAATTTGGAAGAGTTTGAAGTGGTAATTAATCCTTTGTGACAGTACCTTGCGCCAGGGAGAGATTTGAATAAATTTTTGAATAGTTTGATTATTAGCAACTTATGATATAGTTGAAACATAAGGATGATGATTGGGATAATAGTTGTAAATTTTGAGGCTTTCTGACGTATAATCATTTAAACCACTAAATTTTGAATAAGGTGACGTTAATGTGGGGCAAATATTTGCATTTCAATATTTATTCCATTAAATAAATCTGTATTGGCATTTTGAATCCAGAAATTCAGGATATTATTTGAGTTGTGGTGAAATGGCTCTATTTTGAAAATATATTTAGTATTCTCTTCATCATATGGGGCGAGCAATCCTGATTCTCTTGTTGCATCGCCTAAAACAATATAACCAGTGGTTTTAATATTATGCACTCTGGTAATTATGTTGTCTTTAAAAGGCAATGGAGAGTTTGGTACTAATCCAATTCTATAAATAAATGCACCACAGATTTCATAGTGAATACCATATTCATCCCGATGTCTCCATAAATGATTGTTTAATATTAGAGTTGAATCAATAAATTGTTGTAGGGTCGCAGTTCTATTCGAAGTACTTTCTCTGTAAACTGGAATTGTGATTACTTCATCACTTAAATCCTTTCTTAATATAATTTCCCCATTCGTAGACATCGCAATCATTCTCAGGTCTGATTGCTTATTTATCACGTCAAGACTAGTAAAATAAGCATAATTTATATTTTCAAGTTTCTTCGTGCCCTGGTAATTCCAAAGAGACCCCCGATAGTTTAATGACCCATTAATTAAATCTACTATAGCGGGAAGTGTATGATGATATAAAGTTATATGAGGAATATTATTTATAACTTTTCCCCGGCCTGTACTGTATGTTAATAAATCGGCAGGACCAGTGATTCTACACCTGAATAGATTAGAATCATCAGGATAATTAGTCAAATGATCTTGATTCGAAATAGTTATTCGTAATGAATGCCCGCATGAGATGTCTATATAAATAGTGCCAAATATCTCATTTTCGGAAATTTGACAAATGATATTTGGCACAAACGAGTAGAATTGAAACCAACTAAAATCTGTATCATTATCCATTATGTAAATTAGGTCAGGGATAATGAGCGAAAGGAAATTTGAATGGATAAGTTTACACTTTATAAATCCTTGATAATCTGTACTACCTCTTGGCTTAGTATTTCGATCAGTAGTATAGTAATTGTCCTTGTCAGTTTCAATTCGGTCAAAGTGTGTATTTAAGAAACTCATTGAAAATTATTTTATCTATTACTATATTCTTTATTATAAACCATTGTCGCTGAGAGAATACGTTAAAATTTTTTTAACTATTTTCCTATAAAAAGCCCGATTTGTTACACTCATTCCTTATCCTTCCCTTTTGAAAATGACGGAAAATATTTTTCAGCAAGTTTGAAAATTGGTGGACTGTCCTCATGTGATTTGTTGTCCAAAGTGTTACTTGGGTTTTGTGCAGTAA
>DATCMY010000280.1:0-3751 GCA_036565505.1 Hanamia sp. | reverse complement strand
TTACTAACCCATCCATATAACAAAGCCCGTGCATTTTTAGACGGGCTTTATTATTTTTACGAACTTATTTTTTGAAAAATTATCATCATTATTTTTTAAATCACTTTTATTGAATAAATATTTTATTGTTCATAAACCATTCAATGTTCTTTCTCAATTTACATCTGAGGATGGTAAAAAAATTTTGAAAGATTTTTTTGATGTTCCATCCAATGTGTATCCTGTAGGTCGCCTGGATTTTGATAGCGAAGGATTATTAATACTTACTGATGATAAAAAACTAAATCAATATTTATTGAATCCATTGCATTCACATGAAAGAGAATATTGGGTACAGGTGGAAGGAGAAATTACATCACAAGCGATTGAAAAATTACAACAAGGAGTGCCCATAAATATTAATGGGAGAATTCATCACACCAAAAAATGCAAAGCGCAAAAATGTTTTTCACCACCACCAGTGGATGAAAGAAAACCTCCAATACGTTTTAGAAAATCTATCCCTGAAAGCTGGGTAAAAATAATTTTGACTGAAGGAAAAAACCGCCAGGTACGCAAAATGACCGCATATGTTGGATTTCCTACTTTAAGATTAATAAGATATCGTATTGGAAAAATTACACTGGAACATTTACATTCCGGAGAAATGAAAATGTTAACTCAAACAGAATTGTATAACTTGCTGCAAATTAAAAAAGATATATAAGCTATGTTAAGATCAATGACAGGTTTTGGAAGAGCAGAACAAACCATGAATGATAAAACTTATTTGGTTGAAATAAAATCTCTTAATGGCAAGCAACTTGAAATTAATTTAAAAATTCCTCCCTTGCTTAAGCCATATGAATTTGACATAAGAAATTTATTGCAGGAAAATCTTTTGCGTGGAACTATAGAATGTTTAATTATTATTAAACAAAATGGATCTGCTAAACCTGTTGTTATTAATACCGACCTGATTAAATCATATTTCAAACAAATTGAAGAACTTGCCTCCGAACTGTCGATTGATACCAATTCTGTACTAAGCGCTTTATTAAGATTGCCCGAAGTAGTATCACCAAGTAATGAAGTATTGGATGCCAATGACTGGAAGCAATTAAAAAAAGTAATTGAAGCCGCTTTAAAAGAGTTGAACACTCACCGTTTGGAAGAAGGAAAATCATTGGATAAAGAACTACGGCTTCGCATCAAAAATATTAATAAACAAGAAGAAGAAATACTGAAGCTGGAACCAAAGAGAAAAGAAAGGATGAAGACTGAATTAATACAACTACTGGAAGAAAATGTAGGAAAAGAAAATTATGATTCTAACCGGCTTGAGCAGGAACTCATTTATTATATTGAAAAAATTGACATTAGGGAAGAACAGGTTCGGCTAAAAAATCATTGTGAATATTTCATAGATATTCTTGATGGTAAAGAAGAGGCTAAAGGTAAAAAACTATCCTTTGTGATACAGGAGATAGGACGCGAAATAAACACTACCGGCTCTAAGGCTTACGATTCCGATATTCAAAGATGCGTAGTAATGATGAAAGACGATCTTGAAAAGGCTAAAGAACAAATTTTCAATATTTTGTAGTTTTCATCAATATAAAAACAAATTATTTTTGTAAAAAACAACACTTGAAAAAACTACCGATTATATTCTTGCTTTCTACGCTGGCCATTTCATGTATCAAGATTGACCTGTTCGAAAAACAAGTTCCTATTCCATCTCAGCAATGGTTTTACAATAATGTACCACAGTTTACTTTTCATATAGATGATACAAGCTCGATGTATAATGTGTTTGTAGTATTGCGGCATACCGATCTGTATAATTATCAAAATATCTGGCTTCGAATGGGTTCCAAAGCTCCCGGAGATTCTATGCATTTTCAAAATATCAACCTTATACTTGCCAGCGATTCCAAAGGTTGGGAAGGAAGCGGCATGGACGATATTTTTGAAGTAAGAAAAAATATTTCTCCCGGGCCTGTTTCTTTTAAAAAAACCGGGGATTATACTTTTTCTATTGCACAGATCATGCGTGAAAATCCATTGAAATATATTCTGAACGTGGGTATTCGTATAGAGAAAGTGAAAATGTAATTGATTACTTAGTTATTATAATCCATTATTCCAACTACTCTGATTTTCAAATTTTTTATGTATGGCTTACCAGGCTATTAAAAATAAATTAAAAAAAAGGCCACTTCGCATTATATTTATTTTATACTGGCTTTTACTGGCTTACATCCTTGCTGCACTTGTATTTTGGTTTATTGTACTTAATAAACAAAATGTAGAGTTAAGCCATTACAAACTTGATCTGATTGATGTTGATGATAGTTTGCATTCTCAAAAAGTTGAAAAGATTGCAACAGAAAAAGACAGGAAAACAGCTCAATACCTTGGAGAAGGAATTACCTTCTTATTATTGATTGGTGCCGGTGCTGTATTTGTTTTCAGAATAATCAAAAGGCAATTAATGCAATCGCACCAGCAGCAAAATTTTATGATGGCAATTACTCACGAATTAAAAACGCCTATTGCAGTTACCAAACTTAACCTGGAAACAATGCAAAAACGTAAACTGGAATATGAGCAGCAGCAAAAATTAATAAGAACTACCATTCAGGAAGCCGACCGGTTAAATTCTTTATGCAATAATATGCTTCTACTGAGCCAGATAGATTCAGGGGGATATTCGGTCACCAATGAAAAATTTGATATTGGAACTCTTGCTATTGAATGTGCTGAAGATTTTATGATCAGGTTTCCTTCCAGAAATATAGAAACTTATGTGGATGAAGAGGTAATATTTACTGGTGATCGCCTTTTATTACAACTAGCGGTTAACAATCTTTTAGATAATGCTATTAAATATTCAGGAAAAGACGATGTAATTTTGCTTAAAGTGTTTAAAGAAAATAAATTGATCAAACTACAGGTAATAGATGAAGGTCAGGGTATCAATGCAGAGGAGAAGGGGAAAATATTTGAAAAATATTTTCGCGGAGCACAAAGGCAAACTAAAGGAACAGGATTGGGCCTTTATCTTACAAAAGAAATTGTAAAACAGCATCATGGCGATATCGTTATGACAAATAATATTCCAAGAGGAAGTATTTTCGAAATCCGGCTTAAATGTCCTAAAAGTCAAAACCAATAAAGACCATCACCATGCAACAAAAAAAACATTCCATTTTATTAGTAGAAGATGAAGAGAATTTACAGGACGCGTTAAAATTGAATTTCGAATTGGAAGGCTATGAAGTTACTTCTGCTTATGATGGGGCAGAAGCTCTGAAGGCCATACGCACTGAATATTTCGATCTTATAATTCTTGACATAATGCTTCCCGAAATAGATGGAATAGCCGTGTGTGAAAATATAAGATTGAGTAATACTGAAATTCCCATTTTAATGCTGAGCGCCAAAAATCAAAGTGCAGACAGGGTACTGGGTTTAAAAAAAGGAGCAGATGACTATCTCACCAAACCATTTAATCTTGAAGAATTATTGATAAGGGTAAATCTTTTAATAAATAAAAGCCACCGGATTTCAGCAAGAGAACCAGTAACTGAGGAATTCAGGTTTGGAAAAAATATCATCAATTTTAAGTCATTGCAATGTACCACCAAACAAGGCGATATAGTAACGCTTACCAAGAAAGAAGTGATGTTGCTGAAATTATTGATTGAAAATAAAAACGAAGTGGTAACCCGTGAAAAAATTTTACAGTCAGTGTGGGGTTATAATG
>DATCMY010000279.1:0-1750 GCA_036565505.1 Hanamia sp. | reverse complement strand
CATAAATTGGTCGCCGGGAAAATATTGTCCGGTTCAGCCAAACTTTACTCAACATCTATCTAAAGACTGGTGTACTATGCCCCGGAATTACTGCGGTAGTATGCAGCGGAATGCTGGTGTACTATAGAGCGGAATATCCATATGGTGTGCAGGGAATGGTGCGGCTTACATCCGGCACGTAAACGCTCCAACCGGGGTTTGGGGGCTTTGGAAGATAGCCCCCAACTAAACGCCCCGGCATCAATGAGCGGTGGGATTTTAATGCTGACAAACACCTCTTTCTCTGTACGTGTGATTATCAGGTATACCTACGGATATCTTTTTCATCACTTACGGTGCCGCTTATAGAATAGGTTTCCTGGGCTTTTGTGGTAACTATATAGCAGTTGGGACAAAGGTTAATTGTGTTTAATCTTTGAGGTATCACTTACTTTAGTATTATCTATAACAGGATGTTGATCTTTTGGTGTATCTGAATTAAGGTAAAAGAAATTACCTAATACGCCTATATATCTATTATCATTTGCAGTAAACGTGCCGTCACCGTAATAAATGGAAAAAATAAAAAAATTTCTTTCTCTACCAGCAATAAAGGGTGCGGTCGAATTTTGAGGTATTAATAAAAACGAACGAAACTCCTTTGGACTCGGATTAGTAACAATCAGCAACAGTAAAATAGCTATAGGGATATAGTAAATTTTTTTCATTTAAGAGTAAAAATATTCTCAAAGTTATGTAAATAATGAAAAATAAAATTTGCAATTATTAGTAATGCCAAAGTAATGCCTATATTTGTATTGGATTAACACTAACAAAGATAGAAATCATCACGTATAACATCTGTCTTTGTGAATTTAAAATAAACATGGAAAATTTCATGCCTACTATAGAAATTATAAGAGAGGCGAATAAAATAAAATCCGTTAAGGTAATTATGCCTATTTGGCATTCTGTCTGTGACGATAATTTCATTCAAGTAAAAGTTCCTTTACTTGGTGATATGGAAACTTTTGCCTCTAATGAGGATGATATAGAAACAGCTGTAAAAGAAGCTATACAGTGCTTTATAATGGCTGCTGAAGATATTGGACAGGGTTTTGAAGCTGAATTAAAACAGTTGGGATGGAAAAGCGAAAAAAATAATTCGACATTAAAAGTAAAAACAAATATCCCCGCATTTGAATTTATGATGGATACTGGAGAAACTCATGAGTTATGGCTTCAAGTAGCTTAGAGGACCATTTACCCACTATTGACTTTAACGTATTACACAATTTCATTTTATCAACTGAAAAAATACAAAGTCACTATGTCGCTGGCACTACCACCTTGTATATAAAAATAGGCCCACAGGAATTAGGTAAAAGAAAAATATATGTCAGGTCAATTAATGACCAAGTCAATTTCAATCGTGCTACCTCGGCGGCTATTCAATTAGGATTTATTGGCGAATTATTAAATTGGTATGAAAACAACAGAAACTGGAAAGATGGTGGTTATTTTGTTTAATAGTCCTAACCATTCCCTCGTTTACTTCTGCCCTCTTCTGATTTCCCCTTATTATGTATCGGCTTCCCCGGCTATCTCAACCTTGAGTTTTTCTGATACGTATTTTCCGTCGAGTAATTGCATTCTTTGAGATGTTAGATATGAGATTTGAGACTGAAACTATACAATTAGATATTTAATGTACTTCCCATTGTTAGGACAAAGATGTTAGGTTTTTAACTAAACTAAATAATCCTTATTG
>DATCMY010000278.1:0-21912 GCA_036565505.1 Hanamia sp. | reverse complement strand
GGTCTGGCCACCAAGGAGTGGCCTGACCCCCGGAAACTATATCTGCAAAAAATGATTTACCCTGGATATTGAACTGCATCCTCTTCTCCGAAAACTTCTTTACGGATCAGGGGTAGTTTGGACAATAATTTTTTCATGCCTTCCACATCCTTTTGCACAGCATTGTGGGAGTGGTAATCTTCCACCTTGGAAATATGTACATTACCTTGGGAAAAATATTGTTTATAGTTCAAATCACGGTTATCGGCCGGTATGCGGAAAAATTCGCCCATGTCTTCCGCTTTTTGCATTTCTTCCCTGGTACAAAGCGTTTCATATAATTTCTCGCCATGACGGGTACCGATAATTTTGATCTCATTATCGGCCTTACACAATTCTTTCAACGCCTGTGCCAGGTCTCCGATGGTACCTGCAGGAGCTTTGTTTACAAATAAATCGCCCTGGTTGCCATGCTCAAAAGCAAATAAAACCAGTTCGACCGCTTCTTCCAATGACATTAAAAATCGTGTCATTTTAGGATCGGTAATCGTAAGCGGATTACCCGATTGTAATTGTTTTAAAAACAGGGGGATAACGGAGCCCCGTGAAGCCATCACATTTCCATAACGGGTAAGGCACACCATGGTGGCATTATCCTGGATATTTCTGGAGGCTGCAATGGCTACTTTTTCCATTAAGGCCTTGGATATACCCATGGCATTAATGGGATATGCGGCTTTATCTGTACTGAGGCAAATGATTTTTTTGACTCCGTTGGCAATCGCCGCATCAATGGTATTTTGGGTACCGAATACATTGGTTTTCGCAGCTTCCAAAGGAAAAAATTCGCAGGAGGGCACCTGCTTTAAAGCCGCGGCGTGAAACACATAATCTACTCCGTGCATGGCATGTTCGATGCTGTTATAATCCCGTACATCACCGATATAAAATTTTAATTTCTCATTTTTCAATTGGGTGCGCATATCGTCCTGCTTTTTTTCGTCGCGGGAGAATATGCGGATCTCTTTGAAATGATCGGTATTTAAAAACCTGTGAAGTACTGCATTGCCGAAAGAGCCGGTACCACCGGTGATGAGAAGGGTTTTATTTTTTAACACAATAAATATATTTTATTTTCAATTCGTGAGATTTCACAATGATGACAAAAGTATAACTAAAAATATTGGTGAACAAGATTCGAGCTGATTTTCGAAGAAGTATTTTCTGCGTGGATCTGCGGGGGATTTGATCTGCGATTATCTGCGAGAGATGTTTTATTCGTAGGTGGCTGGCCACCGGGAGTTGCCTGACACCCGGGGAGGTAAATTTTCACGCAGAGGCGCAAAGGGGGTTTCTCGCAGATGAACGCGGATTTAAGGCGCAGATTTTCGGGGATTTTTTTTCTACGTTGATCTGAGGGGTCTTCGATCTGTGATTATCTGCGAGAAAGGTTTTATTCGTAGGGGTCTGGCCAACCGAAGTGGCCTGACCCCCCGGGGCTTTTAAACTCTTGAAATATTATCTGCTACTGTTTGTAAATTTTTTGGGGTAAGTTTGGAACCGCCGGGCAGGCAAAGGCCCAAATCAAAAAGATTTTCGGCAACCTTTTCTCCAAAATAATTGAGCCAGAAAAAAAGGTCGAGGATGGATGAAGCAAGGTTCTTAGGCAGTTAAAAAGTAAAAATTTTTCAATACTTCTTTTTGGGATTACGGGAAGTATGAAATATCGAAACAATCCGAATTAGTTTCTTTTTATTATTTATTCTGTAAATGACACAAAAAGGGAAAACCGGCACTTGTGCTTCTTTATATGTTTTAAAGCGGGCAGGAAATTTGCCAGGTGTTCGTTCTATTATATAAATTCGATTCCTTAACTCTTTTAAGAAGCGGTCACCCAGACCAGGTTGCCTTTCTTCATACCAATTCCATGATTCATTAATTTCTTTTTGTGCCCGGCTGGAAAAAATAACGCTTAAAGCAGATTGGTTAGCCATACTTTTTTTTGCGGAGTTTGCTTATGGATGTTTCCAACTCATCCAGGGTAAATCCTTTATCTGTTCCATTTTCCATGGCCTCGTAACGGTTGTCAAGTTCAGTAGTGAATAATTTGTCTTTCCACCATTCCTGTGTTTGTTCAATTTCATTTTCGAGCAAATGATAAATAGCATTTAATTTTTTATCATCGGCCACCCTTATGAAATCGTATAATTTATGACGTATGGTTAAAGTTGCATTACTCATAGCTCAAATCTACAAAAAATAATGAAAGGTTCTTTTTTCCAGCTAAATCTTTTTTCCCAATTTAACGAGGGGATTTTCTCGCTGATTGACGGGGATTTAAGGCGCAGATTTGCGGGGATTTTTTATCAGCGTTGATCTTGCGGGGTCTTTGATCTGCGATTATCTGCGAGAAAGGCTTTTAATCGTAGGTGCCTGGCCAACTGGAGTGGCCTGACACCGGGAAGTAATTTTTCACGCAGAGGCGCAAAGGGGTTGCTCGCTTATTTCTCGCTGATTGACGGGGATTTAAGGCGCAGATTTGCGGGGATTTTTTATCAGCGTTGATCTGCGGGGTCTTTGATCTGCGATTATCTGCGGGAAATGTTTTTATTCGTAGGAGCCTGGCCAAAGGGAGTGGCCTGACTCCCCTTGGTGGTAAAATTGTAACAGTTGAAAAGCTGTAACTTCACTACCAATTAATATTTGGACTTTATACCAATTCCTGGTATCTTCATGCAAAATTATCTATAATGGCACGCAATACTTCAATTTTATTGGGAGAATATTTTGAAGATTTCATTTCGTCTAAAGTTTCATCAGGGAGGTACAGCTCTGCAAGTGAGGTAGTTCGGACAGCTCTCAGACTTTTAGAATTAGACGAATCAAAAAAGGAAAATCTTTCAAAAGCACTCCAACAAGGTGAAAAGAGCGGATTTGTCAAAAACTTTGACGCGAAAGCCAACCTTAAAAAACTTCGCGCTACGCTCCAATGAAACCGTTGCCTTACGTAATCAGTACAAAAGCCATCTCAGACCTGGAAGAAGTGTGGCTTTATACAGTAGACAAATGGTCTATTGAACAGGCAGACAGATATTACAACCTAATATTTGACGAAATAGCCTTCATTTGTAAAAACCCCAAGACAGGGAAGCAAATGGAAGACGTTCGAAAAAGCTACCGTGCAGCCAAAGTAAAGTCTCATCTTATTTTTTACAAAGTAGAAAAAGACACAGTACAGATTGTAAGGATCTTACATGAACGCATGGATATTGAAAACAGGTTAGACGATTAGACAATACAACATTGGCGTTGAAATATTATCCACCACAGATTCTAAATCTAATTGCGTAAGATTAGAACCACTTGGTAAACATAAAACCAAATCAAATAAATTTTTTCCAAAGATCACAAAGGACTCTCCAAAGGAGTTCTTTGAACCTTCGGACGGCAACCTTTTCTCCAAAATAAAGTGAACCGGAAAAAACGGTTGCAAGTTGGAGTGGCCCGAATTTATTCGTAGGGGTCTGGCCAACTGGAGTGGCCTGACACCGGGGAGTAATTTTTCACGCAGAGGCGCAAAGGGGTTTTCTCGCTTATTTCTCGCTGATTGACGGGGATTTAAGGCGCAGATTTTCGGAGATTTTTTATCTGCGTAGATCTGCGGGTTCTTCGATCTGCGATTATCTGCGGGAAAGTGTTTTATTCGTAGGGGTCTGGCCACCGGGAGTGGCCTGACACCGGGGAATTCGAATAGATTGACGAGGAGGTTTTCTCGCTGATTCAAGAAGATTTTCTCGCTGATTGACGGGGATTTAAGGCGCTGATTTTTGCTGATTTTTTATCTGCGTAGATCTGCGGGGTCTTCGATCTGCGATTATCTGCGAGAACTATTTTTAGGAGTAATTTTTCACGCAAAGGCGCAAAGGGGTTGCTCGCTTATTTCTCGCTGATTGACGGGGATTTAAGGCGCTGATTTTCGGAGATTTTTTATCTGCGTAGATCTGCGGGGTCTTTGATCTGCGATTATCTGCGAGAAATGCTTTTATTCGTAGGTGCCTGGCCACAGTGAGTGGCCTGACCCCCGGGGGCTTTTAAACTCTTGAAATATTATTCGCTACTGTTTGTAAATTTTCGGGGGTAAGATTGGAACCGCTGGGCAGACAAAGGCCTATATCAAAAAGATTTTCGGCAACCTTTTCTCCAAAATAAAGAGCCGCGTTAAAAACCGGTTGCAGGTGCATGGGCTTCCATAGCGGCCGGCATTCTATATTTTCTTTTTCCAGGGCAAGCCTTATGTGCTCCCTGGTAATTCTATTCTTCGTTTGGGTGGGGTCTATTAAAACGGTTGTCAGCCATCGATTGCTGAAATAGCCGGTGGGTTCATTAGTAAATGAAAACCCTTCTAATCCGGAAAGTTCTTTTTTATAGAAACTAAAATTTTTTCTTCTTTGCGCTACTCTTTGATCCAACACTTCCATCTGGCCGCGGCCTATGCCCGCACAAATATTACTCATGCGGTAATTGTAACCAATTTGTGAATGCTGGTAATGAGGCGCCTCATCCCTGGCCTGTGTTGATAAAAAAGTAGCCTTCTTTACCCAATCCATATTTTTAGAAACGAATGCTCCGCCGCCGGAGGTGGTAATTATTTTATTACCATTAAAAGATAAGATCCCTATATCTCCAATAGTGCCACATTTGACACTGTTGATTGAAGAACCCAAGGCTTCTGCGGCATCTTCAATCAAGGGAATTTCATACTTTTTGGCAATAGCCGCAATTTCTCCCATTTTTGCGGGCATACCATATAAGTGAACTACAATGATTGCTTTGGGTTTTTTGTTTTTTTGGATGCGATCCATAATCGCTTCTTCCAAAAATACAGGATCCATATTCCAGGTTTCGCTTTCGCTATCTATGAATACTGGTTTTGCACCGAGGTAGGCAATGGGGTTGGCTGATGCAGAAAAAGTCATACTCTGGCAAATTACTTCATCACCGGGCTGCACACCCAAAAGTATCAAAGCGAGGTGAATGGCTGCTGTACCTGAACTTAATGCCGCTACATGAACGCCATCATCTAAATATTGTGCAATATCACTTTCAAAGCCATTTACATTGGGACCCAAGGGGGCCACCCAATTGGTATCAAAAGCTTCTTTTACATATTCCTGTTCTTTTCCACCCATGTGCGGGGAGGAAAGCCATATTTTGGGGTTCATTTGATTTTTGTTTTTGTTGAGTACTTTTTTACGCAAGTACTCACTTTAATATTTTAGGACTGTATAATTATTCTGAATTTATTCGTAGGTGCCTGGCCAATTGTAATGGCCTGACACCCGGGGGGGAGATAACTTTTCACGCAGAGGCGCAAAGGAGGTTTCTCGCTGATGAACGCAGATTTAAGGCGCAGATTTTCGGGGATTTTTTATCAGCGTTGATCTGCGCGTTCTTCGCTCTGCGATTATCTGCGAGAAAGAGTTTTTATTCGTAGGGGTCTGGCCAACTGTAGTGGCCTGACACCTGGTAGTCTTTCCGATTCGTTAGGTGTCTGGCCAACCGAAGTGGCCTGACACTGGGGAGTTTCATTCAAAACCATTATTGTATTTGATGATACGGACAGGGTTACCCACAGCAACTGCAAAGTCGGGAATATCTTTGAGAACAACAGAACCCGCTCCTACCGTACACCATTTCCCAATTTTTGTCCCTGGAATTATAACAGACCCGGCACCTACATGAGATCCCTCGCCTATATGTACATCACCACATAATGTAACATTAGGTGAAACATGCACAAAATCTTCCAATACACAATCATGATCAATGGAAGCGTTGGTATTTACAATACAATGTTTACCGATACTTGTATTTACATTTATGGTTACCCCGCCCATAATTACTGTCCCCTTATCTATTAAACTTCTGCCAGACACTAAAGATGCAGGATGGATAGCCATATCATATCCGGCATTTACAGCAATAGCAACTTTTCTTCTTATCAAATTATTACCTATGGATATTATCAGCTTTTTATTGTGAACAATTGAAGCATCGTAAAGCTGAACCGGGTATTCTAATAAAGATTTTATAGACTCATTATCATCAAATAGCCCTTCTATCTTTATACCCTGTAATTCTAAAATCTCAATGATCACTTTGGCATGGCCACTGGCACCGTATAAATACATAATTTCTTATTTTATATTATTTCCAGTGAACTTTTCCATAGTTGCCGCAGTATGTGAATTAATACCTTCCGATTTAAAAACTTTCATTATTGTGAGCCAAAGAATTTTTATATCCAGTAAAAAAGATAAGTGATTCATAAAAGCATCATAATAAAACTTTATACATCAATCATTTAGTACATCTTCAAGTAGTTTTAATTGCAGCATGAATTTCTTTCTATCCGCTTGTTTAAGTTTATTAATATTTACCAACTTCCATTTTATTCCCGGATAAACACTCCAATTTTTATCATTCCATTGAGGATTCCCCTCTGCAAAACTTTTCAACAATAGTTTATCCTCGGTTCGTAATCCCGAACTTACTATTTCTACTAATTGCATTCTGGCTGCCTCAAACAATTCGTAAGTAAATTCTTCATCAGCCATACCACTAAATTGACTTTCAAGAACTGCTTTTTGATTTATAAGATTTGGTTGAAGAATTTCATGTATAGGACGCTTACTACTTAATAAACAAAACAGGAATCCATTGTGAATTTCTTCTGTGTATCCTGTACTTTCAAGCATCTTTTTTACATCAAATAAATCACGCGGATGCTGCCTATCGAGTGCAGCCACTATTTTGCCTCCAAAAAGCTGCCCGGCAGGAACTACCTGAATCTGGCAATAACTATCAAAAATATCCTGTGCTTTTTCGCAAAGGATTTTGATTATTGGAACTCCATTCACTCCCCTGTTTATCGTATTTACTTCCACTTTTACCTGTGCACCGCCAAGGGAACAATGTAATTTCAGGTCATCACCTATTTCCTCAGGTTCTTTAACCTGAATTGATGGAATCACTTTTTTCAGGCGAATGCTTAATGCATGAAGTTTGCTTTCAATCTGTGCCAGGTCATTCGTCCTGCTTCCGAAAGGTATATACGTAAGATCAATATCCACAGAAAGACGCGGCATATTGTGATAGAATAAATTGAGAGCAGTACCTCCATGCAAAGCGAAATTATTGTCCCGGGCGATTTCCGGCAAAATACGCAATAACAATGCCACCTGTTTTTTAAATTGGCTATCCATCAGGCTAAATGTTTTGGAAGCGTAATATTATATTCCCGTACCAATACACCATCAGTTACAAGACTTCTTTTACCTGATCCTAAATCTATTTTATTTAATTGCAATTGTTTAAACCAGCTATGGCCCGCTCTTTCAGCAAAGTAAAGAAACAATCGCTTTACCTTAACAGAACGGCATTGCTCAAGCAAATCTTGTACTACACCTGGTTTCAGCAGGTTCAAACCTTCCATCATTTGCATTGCTTCCTCCAAATCAAAATGGCCTGGCGTAAGGAACAGGCATTCCATCATGGCCCTCGCTGCGCCGGAAATTAGCAAGTTAAATTCTTTCTCTTTAAAATCCACCAGGCCGGTATCTTCCGGCAGGAAGGAAGTAGTTATTAATACCGGTTTGGTATCCCAATTATTGTTTCTGACCCATGCAGGCAATTTCACACCATGCTCCGCAAACAAAAGCGTTTCTTTTCTCTCTAATTCTATGTAATGAGCATAACCCTGTAAACCCAATGCGGTACGCCCGCCTATATGAATTTTTATTCCTGTATGGTGCTGAAGTGCATAAATAGCTCCCGCAAGCGATAGTTTTTCCCCTGTGCGAATCATGGCTCCCCCACCTATTGAAGTGAGCCATTCACTTTTTCTGTACCGCTGCTGTAACTCATAAGAATAACCTTGATCCTTAAGCCATGAAGCCAACAAAACAGAGCCATTTGGCAATTGTTGAAGCATTTGGTTTATTTTAGAGCCATTATTCATACTATTAGTATAGTTTAAGGCACAAATATAAACTATTTAATGCAGATTGCCGATTACCCATTGCTCCTTGCTCCATGCTCATTGGCTTTTGCCCATTTTTTAAATTGATAAACCCAAAAGGGCTGCCTGAACAAAGAAAAACTATTCACCCATAAACTTTTCCATAGTTGCCGCAGAATCTGAATTGATTCCTTCAGATTTAAAAACTTTCTTAAAAGTGAGCCAAATAATTTTTACATCCAAGGGAAAAGATAAATGATCCACATACCAAACATCCAATTCAAACTTTTGTTCCCAACTTATCGCATTCCTGCCATTTACCTGCGCCCAGCCGGTGATGCCCGGTTTTACCTCGTGTCTTCTTTTTTGTTTTTCATTATAAAGAGGTAAATATTCTACCAACAATGGACGTGGGCCTACCAGGCTCATATCGCCTTTGATCACATTTAGTAACTGCGGAATTTCATCGAGTGATGTTTTCCTTACCAATTTACCTATACCAGTTAAACGATCAGCATCGGGCAACAAATTTCCCTGGGCATCCTTTTTATCGTTCATTGTTTTGAACTTGATCACCTTGAAAATTTTTCCTTTTTTCCCCGGCCTTTTTTGCAGGAAAAATGGTTTTCCATTATTGGCAAAAAACAAAGCTAAAAATATAAGAATAAAAAACGGACTAAGAATTATAAGTCCTGATAATGCTAATAAAAAATCAAAAAAAAATTTGAAGAAATATTTATACATGCGGCTTCACTTTACTTTCAATCAAATGATAGGAAATATCCACATTATATTCATTCTCAAGTAAGGCACGGGCATTTTGTTTCATTAGTAAGAAATCATCTTTATTCTCCATCAATTTATTTATGGCGTTTAGCATACCCTTTATATCACCAGACTGAACCCATAAACCGCAACCGGCTTTCTCTATCACCTTTCCAATATCAGTACTTTTATCCGTAGCAGCTAAAACAGGCATACTGCATTCCAAATAAGATAATAAGCGGGAAGGGAAATTGGGAATGGTGAAATCAGGACTTAAAAAGATCATCCCAACATCACAAGCATTAACAAGCAGGTCGTATTCTTCCTTTGGTAAGACTCCTATAAGTTTGGCATTAGCGGGTTTTTTATCGTCAAACCATTTCGCAATTCTGTTGTATTCTCTTCCTGAACCTACAATCAAAAAAAAAACATTTTGGACAGTACAATTTTCAATAGTATGTAACAAAAAATTGATTCCTTGTGGCAGACCTAAATTGCCGCCATACACAAAAATTTTATCATTTACAGGTAATCCGTATTTTTCTCTTATGGAAACCTTACTTTCAATAGATTGAATTTTTTCCAGGGGAGTTATCGAATTCGGGTTAACCTCAATATTTCCCGGAGTAAGAAAATCATAATGCTCTAATAAATAATTTCTATTTGCTTCTGACATACAACCTATCGTATCCGATTCCTCATACAATTTTCTCTCTTTCTTAATAAACATTTGATGCAACCATCCCCCCTTTTTCAACAATTTCATATCAATGGCATTTTGGGGGAAAATATCTTTCAATAACAAATATGAACAGGCCTTATCTCTTTTCTTAATAAAATGAATCACTTTTGAAAAAGTAATAGGGGGAGTTGAATACAAAATCAAATCAAACTTCTCGTTGGAAAAATTTTTTTTAACAGCCCATAAAAACTGGTATTCCATAAACAATGTCCCTATCCCTTTTTCAATAACATTTGTTTTTTGCAGATTAAGGGTTTTTACCTGAAGAAGGGTTACTCCTTTCTCTTTTTTAAGATTGGTAGCAATTTTATATCTGCGCTCTGCCGGGCTCACGATAAAAACATCATGCCCTTCATCTCGAAATTTCCTTAATAAATCAGTATAAATTCCTCTTTCGTCAAGGGAATTTATTTTTAATATCGTCAAAAAGAGAACTTTCATTCCTGCCTACCTATTATTCTTATCCTTTACTTTTTTTATACACTCTAAACAATCTTTAGATATTTGATTATAATGACTGGAATAAAAAATAATGAATAAAAATTTAAACAAAAGAACCGGTTCCCCCGGCGATAATTAGTGTTTTCTTTTTATGAATAATTATTTTAGAAGACTTATTATTTCATCAATATTATTCCGAGACAAGTTTTTGCTAATTGAATTATTTGATTTAATTGCAATTTCCATAACAGAAACTATAGAATTAACATCGTGGGGATCAAAAACAAATGGAGTATCACAAACAGCATGTAAGAACGGAAGATCAGAACCAATGATCACACAACCACAATCCATTGCTTCAATCAATCCGAGGCCAAAACTTTCTGCGTAAGAAGGAAATATAAGAAATTTTGATGCATAATAATGCTCCCCCAATTTATCCCTTGAAATATTACCAAGATTTGTAACAGGATAACCATCTTTCCTCATTTCATTAATAATTGCAGTGAGCAATTTAAATTGCTCACCTACTGTAACATGTAATTCACCTAATTGATTCCTGTCAAAGAAAATTTTAAATGCTTCAAGTAATTTAATGTGATTTTTGTGAGGAGCTCCCCCACTTACATATAAAAAAGAATGTTCTTTTCTCAATATATTTACAGGATTACGAATTGGCGGATAAAATGGAGCAACAATTATCTGGTTTCTCAAAACCTTTCGAAATCGGTTTATTAATTCAATTTTCATTTGGCTGGATTGGACTATCCACTTATCTGCATTACCTGATAACCTGCCTAATATGCCAGATTTTATATTAAAGATTATTTCTTGATAAAAGCTACTGTTCTTAGGGTAATTCAGAAATAAGCGGTTTTGAAAATAAACCATAACTTCAGCCTGTAGCTTAATGGTAGGTGGAAAATTGGCAAAGCAAAACACTTTATTAAATTTTTTTCTATGCTTTTTATAAAACAGATGTCTATTGTACATCCCTCCTTTGATATAAAATACATCTTTACCCTTTATTGAAGGGTGATTATTCGCAATCCGATCATCTAACAAATAAGTAACATCGATATTTGATTTTTCCAATGATAAGATCAAGTAATCGAGTAATACTTTACCACCACCATTATTAATATGAACAGCATCAAGTAGTAGCATCAGAATTATGAATTTTAGAAAGAAGATTTTTATTCAACATATCCAACCAAGTTCATCGAAATCATTTTAATTACATTAATTTTATTTCAGATTTCAAATTCATTCCAACTAATTTAGAATCCAAATAGCAGGTTGAATAGTGCTTTTATAGTTCCTAAAAATAATCAAGAAGCAATTATCCAACTTTATTATTATATAAGAATCAATGAGAAGTATTCTGAATAAATTTATTAATTAAATTTTTTAAGACCTTTTCATTGTTGAAATTCAAATCTGCAATTTGTAAACTTCGTTCAGAGAATAATTTCCAACTATGCTTTTGTTCCAATAACATCTCAAATTTTGACTTAATATCATAAGGCTCAAAGGGATTGAAAGTATATCCATTTTCTCCTTGTTTTACAGCCTCATAATGATTTCCACATCGATCTGATAATAACAAAGGTAAGCCTGACCTGATTGCTTCAATAATAGTTAAAGGACTTGGATCAGAAAAAGAAGGCAGAACAAAAATATCAGCCTGTTTATACTCATTACTAACTTCGTTTTGACTAAGATTTCCTAAGAATTTAACATTTTCGGTTAACCCATTTTTCAAAACAAATTGTTCATATTGAATTAGAGAGGATCCTTCGCCGGCAATTCTTAATTCAATCTGTTTTAAATTTTCAATACTAATTGATTGCATAAAATTTAAAATCCCCTTAAGTCGTTCTTCAAGCCTGGCAACTATTAAAAATATTGGTTTCCCCGAGTCTTTGATTAAGTAAGGTTTAATTTTATAATTAAATATTTTCTGAGACACCAGATTTGGCAGAAAAATAACACTATTGACTTTGATCTTCCAATTTTCAAAAGATAAGACTGACATTATTCCCGGTACGATAAAAAAACCATCAATACCAGAAAAAAACCATTTTCTAATTAAATTCTTGAATTTATTTTTTTTTTGACTTCCTAATGTAAGATAATTCGCCTCACTCCATACAGATAATGTATTTGAAGCAAGTCGTAATTTTTTCAATAGTACGATTAACATCGTATTAATGTTATTCCAACTAGCTCCAAGAATTATCTCATTGCCACTCGTTATTGCCCTGTGGATTAATATGGGATTAAAATATAAATGAAAACCTCTGATGAACGCATAAAAACCTTTGCCAATCTTATATTTAAAATTTAAATCTTTCAGGTTCACGTCCCAATTTCTATCCTCTTCAGAAATCCTCATAAAATAAACTTCAAAATCGAATTCTGAACCTTGCCTAATTATTTCCAAATCATTAAAAAGTGCAATTCTATAGGGCGCTGCAATATTTGTAAAAAAGATAACTTTCATATTGCTATTGCATTAGTAATATTTTTTACTTTTTTAAACCAGGTATTTTCTGCGTTAAAGCAGGATATTTTCTTGACTATATTCTCGTAATTTTCACGATCATTAATTAAATCAATACATTTTTTTAAAGTTTCTGAATCAGAATAATATGATAGTATGTTATCATAATCGGGAGACAATCCCTTTGTTTTTGTTGAGATTACCGGCTTGTTATAAGATAAATATAGTAGGAGTTTTGACGGAAAATTGTTTTCGCTCCGAAACATATGTAAAGGTCGTGGATTAATGAAAGCATATGCATTCCTGCATGCTCGTTCAAGTTCAATATCATTTACAAAGCCATGTAGTATAACCTTATTTTTTAGCGAAATATTTTTGTTCTTCAAAACGTCCGGATCCCCTTTACCATAGATGTGAAGTATATAATTTTCTAAATCAATTTCATTAAAAAGATCAATAAAGTCTATTATTCCAGTCCAATCATTGAGTACTCCTGCAAAAACAAGGGATTTATGTGAACCAGATGACTTCTCATTTTTCTTCGTTTCATTCAAACTTCTTATCATTATGCCTCCATCGCAAAATAACTTATTCCTTTTTTCAAATCGTTTGAAATAGTCGAAAGATAAGAAAAGATGAAAATCAGGATTTCCGTAAGACCTATCATCCGCAATAATTGAAACCCATTTACACCGAAAAATCAATCTTAATAAATTTGCAGAAAACCAATGACGGGGGTAGGGATTATACGTAAAAACTATATACCCTTCTAAATTGGAAATTTTTATTAACGATTTAAAAATAATCATAGTAGCTATCCACAATTCCCGTATATAGATTATATTTAAATACCCCAAAAAAAATTGCTTAATCCCTTTATTATCGATGCCGTTTAATGGCTTTCGTGCCCATAATGGTCCTTTAGGCCAGGTAGGAAAAGGTATATATGAGACTGATGTTACATTGATCCCATTTTCAATTAAACCATTTACAAAACCCATTTGCCAAACATTTGCTGCGGCGCTAATTGCTTTATATTTTGGCACTTCCTCCGAAGGGACTATAGGCCCAATCCACAATACATTTTTCATAAATACCAATTTAAACTATTATAACTTCCTTGATATCAGTGAGGTCAGAGATTCCTGAATCCATTGTTGTAGCATGCTTTTTGCCAGAGAACAATTGCATAATTTCCAGGTTAATTTTTGACTCCCGGTAATTATAATTGAAAAACCAATCCCATATGCTTTCAATTAGGAATTGGTTATGCTTATCGAATAATCGATATTATCGCCCGGGAAAATAATTACCTGCTAAGGCAATTATTTTTTATTTTTTTCAACGGTGCCGATTTGGCAGAATATACCATTTTATTAAACTAAGCATCATTCGATATGGTTCAATACTTAATGGAGCTAGTCTCAATGATTCTACAAAGTGAGCCGATGAAGCTTCCATATTACCTAAACGCCCGTAGAGATTTCCCAGGCGGGATTCGAGTGCGGCAGCCTGTTTACGGTACGTCCACTTCCTATCAGAAAACAATGCGTATCGCACTAAAATCGCATCAATAGCAAATTGAATACCATCCTTCCCAAGCGGTGTGGAAACCCGCTCTCCGGCATGTGCATTATTCACTTTCACCAATACTTCTGGTACGAAATCTACCTTATATATTTTGCAAAGGCGAATGATATATTCATTATCCTCTTCTGTCCGAAGCAGTTCATTCCATAATCCTATCTTTTCAGAAGACTCAATCCTGATTAGTAATGATGGTGTGCAACCGATCACGTTATCAATGAGTGTTTCGGAATAAACATCACCTTGTAACGAGGGCCTATGCCTTCTTGTTACCTGACCAACCTCATCAACAAAATCTGCCCAGCAGTACACGCAACCATACTCCTTAGGAAGTTTTTCGAGTAAGGCAATCTGCTTTTCGAGTTTGGCCGGATGCCATTCGTCATCATCATCGAGATAGGCAATATATTTACCCCGGGCAAGTGCTAGTCCCGTATTACGGGCTCCTGCCGCATATTTTCCTATTTCATGACGATAATAGTGAAGACGTCTATCACCTTCCATAAGATGTTTAACAAGTTGTTCCGTCCTATCATCAGAGGCATCATCAATGACCAGACATTCCAAATCACCGAAGGTTTGTGACAATATGCTTCCGATTGAACGCAACAGCAAGTGAGCTCGGTTGTGAGTTGGCAAAATGACTGTAACCAACGGCATCGGTATAAAACTCAAATTGATAAAATATTTAGAGAATTGATAATACAGCCGAACTTCTTTAGATAATTCTTCGACAATACCAGAGTGATCTATATTGCTTCATTGAAAAGCCATTTTTATTTAAAACTTCAGAAACCAATGACTTAATATGAGGGGCATGAATTTCAAGGATCAATAAATTTATCCGATCAAGCCAATTTTTCGGATGCGCGAGAAATATAGCTTCTTCCGCCCCCTCAATGTCCATTTTTAAGATATCTAAACGTGGAATCGAATACTGTTTCAGTAGAGATAAGATTGTTGTGCAACTTATTTTAATTCCTATTTCAGCTATAGAAGCGCCAGTTTCTTCACCAGAAAAACAAAGTTCTTGCTCGTTTGAATACAAACCCTTTTGTAACAAGATTACCCGCTCCCCATAAGGTATAAGATTCACATTAGCCAGTTCATAACTTAGGGGATTAGGTTCCAGCGCAATCACTTTCAGTAAAGGAAACCTTGAGAGAAAGTAAGCAGATGTATCACCAATATATGCACCAGCGTCAATCATCCATTCGGGATCTGTAGATGGCATAAAGTGACCATATTCTTCTCTAATTACATTATTTATTAGAGTTCCAGCATCCTGTGTACCTGGGCGAATCCATATAGGATAATTCAGCTTTCTTAATGTAATAGGCTGCGGAGGACCATTTTGGCGCTTTCCTTCCCCCAACGCTTTCAATTTGCGCCAGCATCCAATACCCTCTTCACTTGTTGTAAACAGGAAATTCAGAAAGTTAGCAACAGCATTATAAAATCTGGTGTCTGATTTAATAATGCTCCGGACCGTGCGGCGTATAATCTCCATCATGTTTTTCTCGTATTAATTTAATGAATTTTTAAGTTTTCTCCTAAGTGTGATCGCTATCGAAAACATAGTCTTAACTATCGGCCAAAAAAAATATATATCACTTCTGAATCTGTCACATTGAGTAGTGGGCGAAGAATCCCCCAGGAAATCATAACGTCGAATTTTAAGCGCATTGCTGTTTAGGGGCAGTCTGTTTTTACCTTCTTCACAGGTAAATCCTAAATGCAATCTTTCTTTTTGCACTGCAGTAATGACATCATCATTAAATCTGCCAAAGGGATATGAAATCGCAATTGATGTTCTGCCAGTCATTCTTTCGACCGACCTCTGGCATTCATATATCTCTCTTCTTATTTCTTCAATATTGCATAATGTCAGATCATCGTGATTCTTAGTATGATTGCCTATTTCAATCAAAGGATGATTCGCTAATTTAGTAAGTTCGTTTGCAGTAAGCGGGCGGGCAATGTCATGCATAGCAAAGAGAGCTTCAGCACCGTATCGATCCAGCATAAATTGCTGAATGACAGAACTATGTTTTTCTTTTAGTGACTCAACAAGGTTACTTGCTTCCTCTGTAGATTTGCCTCCTACTATTTCTTCTCGATATACTATATCCGGCCAATATGCTTGTCCCGTTTCAATACTATTTGATGTCACAAAAAGAATAACAGGTGCCTGGAATTCCTCAAGAATAGGAAGGATATCCAGAATGCTGCGATATCCATCATCAAAGGTCAAAAGAACATACTTCCCGGCTACGTCAAGTCCGGCAAGAATATTTCTTGTTGAAACAAAGCGATATCCTGCCTTAAGCCAACAATCCAAAAAAGTTCTGAATTGAATTTGTGTAACTCCTTCCTGGGGATAGGCAAGTCGACTTGACAAGGCATTCTGGTCCTGGAAAATATTGTGAAAAAGAATGCTTATCATACCTGGTTTTTCACCAAGGATCGATCTGCGAACAAATCCAAGGCTTGCATCCGCCTTCATACTTAAACTTACAATGCTATTAGCAAATGACATTTATTTCTTACCTCTTATCTTTTGGATTAATGGCCAAAGTTTGGTTTTAATAAACAAGTATCGAACAAAAAGTTTGATCTTAAATAATGGGCCATCTACAAATATTACATATACCTTCCTCAACAATCTTCCAAATTTGTATTGCCAACTATTGAGAAGTTGCTCAATATCGTCTGTTTTACGTAGCGCTATTTCCAAATAAGAACCTGCTTCAATATCCTGGATCATTTCATTAATTACCGGAGGGTGTTTTCCTTCAAATCGATTTAGCCAGGAAAAGTGAGTATAAACAGTATAGGGGTGGTAAGGATCCTGAAGCTTATCATAAATGGATTCTTTCCAATTCAATATTTTAGAGCCTTCAAAGGCATGCCAATTAACCTTGGAATAATAAATACTTTTTCTTTCCGCCTGTATTGGCAATAGCATATCATAATGAAACATATAAACTCCCTTTTTTTTCATTTCTAAAGCATTGATCCAATTTTTTTTGCGAAGATCTATTCCGTTGTTATCAAGTATTGTTGGTGGGCGGTGGGTTAAATATTGATAACCGGGTTCCCATTTAAAAACACGATGACAATTCCCATCTCCCGTATAACGAAATGAGAATCCATCGAGCACAAATTTAATTCCACCCCAAAAAGTAATTAAAGGAAAAGTAATACCTGATATTGCTGGATCTTGTTCAAGTATATTTAGGATCAATTCCATATCATCCGGTTTATAAAATTCATCTACATCAATTTGCCATAGAAAATTACCAGTAGCCCTCTTAGCATAGGCTTGAGACATTTCGTGTTTTTCCCCTGGCCAAAAACCATCCTCATAACCTTCATCCTCTGCAGTTATGATCACTACCTTTTCCTCAGGGTCATTATCTTTCTTAAACCGCAGCAATGTTTCAAGAGTTCCATCAGTTGAATGGCCATTTTGAGAAGCTAAAGTTGTAGACCCCAGGCAGGCACCTTCAACTACGACAATTTGGTGCGCCCAAGGGTATATGGAACGCAGATTATATTCCAAAAAAGGCTCACCGTTTAAAACAATGATGCCGAATGTAATCCTAATTGAATTCATATCGATATTATATTACCATGATTGTTTGTATGACATTCCAAACCAGGAATACATTGCCGGATATTTCTATAAAACCCGGTAGGTGATAACCAATCGTCATATACTTGTCTAGCTCTAATCTGCATACGAATAAATTCTTGATTACTTATGCGTGAATGATATTCACTCACAATCATATCTATCTTAGAGATATCTTTTTTATCCACCCAAAGGCAAAAACTCTTCCAGTCTATCATTTGATCATATGGCAAAAGGCAATCCGTATCTATAAATACAGGAATTTTGCCAAGACTAAGAATTTCATAAAGCCTGTAGGAAAAATTACCGCCCCCACGGCATACCAAGGAATAATCAGAATCAAGGATACACTGTACAAACTCCTTCCTTTCATTAAGGTTTGCTGTTCCAGTATGGCAACCACTCCGAAGATAAAAATTAGTTCTTACAAGGTGACTACGGGACATATTTCTTACACATATCCCGCGGAGTCTGACAGCAGTCTGATCTAGGCTAGGATGCCGAACATATCTGGAAATATATTTGAAATACTCCCAATAATTTCTGTAGTCTATATATCCTGCATAACCGATTACCGGGACATCATTTTTATTTTTTGGTTTGAAATTCCCATTCAAATAATTCTTTCCAAGATCACTGTACCACGCGGGAAGACCATATTCATTATTTTTTATCTTTGATTTGAAGGCAGATGTACGAAAAATAATAGCATTATCAATTGGTATTTCTTCAGTTGAATCACTATTAAAAAACAAAATAAAGGGTTTGTGGAATTCATTTGCAACTTTTGCCAGATCAAAAGCCATAATATAGTCTTTGCGCCATTCGTAAGGCAAAACAACAATGTCACACTCTTCAATAGAATCAACAAGCTGAAAGTAGCTATTACCTGATTCAACCCAACCATCAAACCTGCCTGCATCGAATGCTGATATATTTGCCCTTTCCTTTTTACCCCAAAAAGGAAAAAGGAAAGGAATATAATAAGCAACAGATGGGTTTAGGCACGACTTAGGACTATAAAAGCGAATTTTCATGATATTTATTAAGCTCATTTTATAATAATGTCAAACTAATCCTTTAAAAAGATTTCTGGAATCTAATTACAGAACTTTAACAGGGAAACATTTCAATTATTTAACTATTTCTCTATATCAAATAGTTTTATTCTAATACTTATTATTGCTTATATTTATAATTATTAAGCACCTCTTCAAGAGTTATTTTATAATCCTCATAAAAATTCAAGTGGGAGAAAATTCTTCTCATTATGCCTATTAACTTTGCAAAAAAATAATTTTTATATACAAAATGGAGTTTAACATGCAAACTCCTTAAGAAAGCTCTTTTTAACAATTTTCTCTTTAAACCTTCGCTAGTCATAATCCAGTTAGCATCCTCCAAGGATAAACCAATGTATCCATTTAATAATACACTGTTTTGAGCAGAATCAGAGGAATTGAAGATTTCATTGTATCCCCCTTTGGCATGCCCATATTCATGGAACTGGTGAATAGCGGGAATCATTAACGTAGTATCTATAACTGGAATCCCTTTTTGCAAACAGAATGCAATTAGGGCATTATCATATCCACCCCGCCCGATAATAACAGGAGGAAGTCTATTCCACATCCCACGCTTAAACCCGAAATAATCAGAGCCAGCCGGAGGGTGCAATGAGATTAGATTATCTTTTAATAATGTATCTAACTTTAAGGCAAATCCTGCTTCGGTAAGATTCATATCAACCCCATCTTTCAAATCAATTCTCTGACCGATTATCAAAAATTCATTAAATGTAATCTGCTCAAAAGCCGTGAGGATGTGAGATGTGAGGAGAATGTCACAATTTATGTAAACCTGGTTATCATATTTCGCATACCTGGCTGCATGATCGGCGATAGCCCCAAAATAAGGAATTCCTCCATTGGTAGATTCGACATTCGGGACATGGCTTATATTCAATTCTGTACAGGCCTCTATAATTCCAGGGGAGTTCCCATAGAGAATTATTTCGACATCATCACTTAAGGCCAGCCAACTCTTGATGGCGGCAATTTGCTGGGTTGCAGCCCGACCAGCAAATGCCTTTGGAGATGATAAAAAAGTAATCAAAATGCTATTTCCTTTTCTAATTTACCCCGTCTAATGTTATCAGGAGAATATTTCCTTCTATGTGAATTGGCATATACTGCCAACCTTAAGGATATTCCGAAGACCATTGCAATAAAATAACTGACACCTGGAAATATCCTGCTTGTCCCTCCCATATTAAACATCAATATTCCGACAAAATAAATCAAACAGCTTGTCTGAACAAGAAGCAGGGGCTTAAATTTAAGACTCTTCACTACCCTCCACAACCAGTACCAAATACCATATAGAAAGAGAGTGAGGCCCGATATTCCAAGAATAGACAAAAGATCCAGGTAACCATTATGCAGGGAAATACTTGCACCTCCTCCTCCTTCATGTACACTATTCAAACCAATTCCAACCCAAGGGCTCCTTTTAAAATCTTTCAGGGCAGTCTCCCAGACTTCGAAACGCCCACCAGCAGCACGATCAAGTGTAATGTCATTTACCTCATCAGATTGATGAAGAATCCTTACGGAGATGAAAGTACTGATATCATCAACAACAACTTCATGGAATATGTTGTTTATAACCACAAGCACAAGCACAACAGCAACGGACAATTTCACAAGTTTAGTTTTGAATTTACCGAACTTACGTCCCGGCAGAAACGCCCGAAAGATAAGAAAAAGTGTTGCCATGGAAAAGAATGCTGCCCAGATAATTGGCTTTTGAAGTGTAATCACTACCTCAAGGCTGCAAGCAATAAGACCAACCAATATACTCCGGGATGTTTTTTTGCCGGACATAAAACCGGCAAGATACCAGCAGAGATACCAGCAAAATCCGAACAGAAAAAACAGACGCATCGGCCATCCGGCAACGCCGAAAGGGAGCGAATCAGAAACGCCGGCTACCCGCAGGCAAAAGGAAAATACACTGCCGTATGCTGCATACAATGCAAATCTGCTGAAAAGCCTTTCGCCCACATCCGGGTTTACAGCATAGAGATAACCGGATTGAAAACAGAGCAGCAAACCTATAACCTCTATCCAATTATCTCTTCCATAAGTTGCCCATGCTGCAGGGTAAAACAATCCCTGAATTATAAACACAATAACTAAACACAGCACGATGAAGTGATACCTATTGAACGTTTTAAGAGCAGGTAAACTGAGATTAAAATGTTTGTTTGCCAGAAAAAAAAGCGGTAATAAAATTCCTGCAATCAATCCGGGATAGGAAAGAAAAAGGGGAATCGTAAAACCAGGTCGGGAAAAATTCCAATCCATGACCAGCATGGGTATCATAATCCCCCAGAAAAGAATCTTTTCCTGGGTAGAAACAGTATTCCGTTCAAGGATGTGTTGCATTTTACTCATTTTTGGTAATAAAGCCAGATAATAGTTCTTCATAGACCGTAGCAACCTGTGTGGCACTTATCTCCGCGGCAAATAATTGCTGAGCCTGTTGCCAGCCGTTAATACCCAACCGCATACAAAGACCTTCGTTAACGAATAGTTCTTCAATGGCCGCAGCAAGACCTGCCACATCGCTGTTTGCGACCAACAAACCGTTTCCTTGATGCGCTACCACTTCACTAATTCCGCCAATAATAAAGGCAACTACCGGTTTTTTCATTGCGCCAGCTTCTATAACCGTTCTGGAAAAATGGGGAAGAATATGGGGGGCGCATACTACATCACATGCAGCGATCCAGCGTTCAATTTCATAGGTAAAATCACTCCGGACAATATGGCCTTTAAGGCCTCCTTTTTCGATCAATTTATATAGACGGTCTTGCTTTTTGTAAATGCCCAATAACCATCCAAATCTTCGTTTTAACGTCCAGACTCTCTCCTTAGGCGAAAGAGGTAGGACAAAAGACGGCATAAGGCAGACCGTATGAGGTTCATGCTTTTTTACCAGTCCCATGGCTTCAATAAATTCCTTCAATCCTTTTGCGTCTTGTACTGAGCCTCCGGCAAACAAGGAGACTTTTGCATCAGTGGCGATACCAAGTTCAGCGCGTGCTTTCTGTTTATCTATTGTCACATCAAACTTCCTGGAATCGATAGGATTATAAATCACCCGCCCTTTTCCTGAAAATAGTCGAAGCCGTTCAAGGTTATCTCTACAAATAGCGAT
This sequence comes from Hanamia sp., assembly GCA_036565505.1. Taxonomy (GTDB): domain Bacteria; phylum Bacteroidota; class Bacteroidia; order Chitinophagales; family Chitinophagaceae; genus Ginsengibacter. The sequence continues at coordinate 11 of DATCMY010000278.1, read as the reverse complement.
AACCCGAGTAG
>DATCMY010000277.1:0-4199 GCA_036565505.1 Hanamia sp. | reverse complement strand
ATAACGTAACACCTCCTTTGTGGCAACATTTGCCTTATCTTCCTGAACCGTATCGGAAACAGCTTTATATAAAGCATCTTCGGTTGTAAAAATATTTTCAATAGCTGTAGATGCTTTAGCTTCCTGTAATGCGATGGTGTTAACCAGCATTAAAGGATTAGGTAATCGCAGTATGCTACTGTTGACAGCCGCCAATGCTCTTGATGCGGTTATCAACTTTTTTAAAATTTCAATATCATTTTCAATTACCGAGTTTGGCGGCAAAAATGGTAAGTCATTAAAAGGTTTTGATCTGTCGTAAGCCATATTATATGTTCACTTTTAATAAATTATTGAACATGATGCAAATTAACAAAAGATTTATGGACAAAAAACAGTTGTGTTCAGTTTTTATTAAAAAATGAACATGAATAAAAATAGCAATAAAAAATGGACATATTATTAGTATATGTCCATTTTATTTGAATAATTGGACATATAGTTGTTGAATACTATGCGGAGAACTTTGTCAAATGATGCCTTGTATTTTTCCGGCATGAGTTTGCTGTTTGTGACACGCTATCCTCCCAAAGTTAAGAATTGCAATATTTACTTTAAATCTGATAACTATGATAACTATCAGTATTACGGTTGATGTTTTACCGCTCCATTAGATAAATTATACCGTATTTTTACCATTATAAGTTGAACTGCTAAACGAACTTACGGAGATTTTACAAAAAGTCCGGTTCAGAGGTAGTTGTAACCCTAATAAAAATAATGAATTGGTTAACAAAAGTTTCCTTAATAAAGACTTCTTAAAACTTATCTTTAACGAGAGGAGAAAATATAAATAACTATGAATTCAATTCATCTTGTTAAAAAACGCAAAAGTGCCGCATCAATTAAAAATTATCTCAAATATTTATGACCGACTATTTGTTACTTTCTTTAGCCTTACTATTACCGGTAGCAGCAATGATTTCAATTGCAGTCCTTCCGCATTCATTCAGGGCGAAAGCAAATTTTATTTTCGTACTTCTAATAGCAGTTATAACCTCTATTCCAGCTATTAAAGCTTTAACAGGAAGCGCAGTTGATGTTTTTATTGGAAATAATGTTGTCTTTGGAAACGTTTCACTTCATATAGACAGCCTATCATCCTGGTTTATACTCATCATCAATTTAACCTGTATTAACGGCGCGTTTTATGGAATTGGATATATGAAAGAATACGATCTGCAAAAGGCCAACCTTGCCATGCACTGGATATTGTATTTGTTGTTTCAATCGTCTATGCTATGGGTGTGCATGGTACAAAATGGTTTAGCTTTTCTCATTGTCTGGGAGTTGATGTCTATTTCCTCCTTTCTGCTTGTCATCTTTGAGCATAAAAATAAAGCAACACTTCAGGCGGGAATAAATTATCTTGTACAAATGCACATAGGGGTACTTTTTCTTGCTGCGGCATTTATCTGGGTCTATGTTTCTGAAGGTTCATTTGAATTTTCGGCAATTGAAAAATTCTTCTCCTCCAATCCAAACATTTGGCTATTTTCTTTATTTTTTATTGGGTTTGGCATTAAAGCAGGCTTTATCCCTTTACATTCCTGGCTCCCGCAGGCACATCCGGAGGCACCCTCGCACATTTCAGGAGTTATGTCGGGTGTAATTGTTAAGCTGGGCATCTATGGAATATTAAGGATGATATTTTTACTAAAACAGGAATATACGATCATCGGTATAATGATTATTACCCTTTCTGTGCTCACTGGATTGTATGGCATTCTGAATGCAGCTGTTCACCGTGATTTTAAGAAAATGCTTGCCTACTGTACTATTGAAAATATCGGAATAATTGGAATTGGCATAGGAATCGGTTTAATGGGGATAGGAAGTGGAAATTCTGTTATGATTGTTTTAGGATTTTCGGGGGCTCTGCTACATGCTTTAAATCACTCACTCTTTAAATCACTCCTTTTTTTTACCGCGGGCTCTGTCTATCAGCAAACACATACCCGTGATATGGAAAAGTTAGGCGGATTGATACACCGCATGCCGCAAACAGCGATGTTTTTTCTGGTCGGTGGAATAGCAATCGGGGGACTGCCTCCATTTAACGGGTTCGTTTCAGAATTCCTGTTGTACAATGCTATTTTGCTTGGCATCAAATCCATCGGGATTATTTATATCACCCTTATGACATTTTCACTGGCAGGGCTGGCATTAATTGGGGGAATTTCGATATTCACTTTTACAAAAGGTTTTGGAACGATATTTCTTGGCAGCCCGCGGACTCATTTACATCAGCAACCCCAGGAGGTTACCTTGAGCATGCGTCTACCGCAATATTTTATTTTAACCATCATGCTTTCCATTGGCCTTTTTCCTCAATTGTATTTTTTTGTAGTAAGTGAAATTGTTTTGAGGTTTATTCCGGTGGCTTCTTCGGGGAGTATATTGATACTTGGTTCGTTACTTAGCAGCATATCATCCATAGGAAGATTTGCTATGCTGTTTATCATACTGATCATTTTGGTTTATGTAGTAAGGAGTGCTTTTTCCCGGAGGCGAAAAGTATCAACTGGTTTAACTTGGGGATGTGGATACGCTGCTCCGACACCACGGATGCAGTACACTGGTAAATCATATTCAAAGTCATTGGGAAAGCTGTTGAATTTTATACTTCTGGAGAAAAATAAATATAAAGAGATTTCAGCCAGTGAAATATTTCCTATAGAAAGAACGCATTCATCACATTATAATGACTTTTTTGCTACAAAGATTTTTGATGGTGTGGTTGACAGACTTCTGTACTTTATGAATTATTTTAAGTTTATTCAAAATGGCAAAATTCAATTGTATATTTTGTATGGCGCGCTTTTTATTCTGCTGATCTTTGTAGGTACAATTTTTAATTTTATCTGATGGAAAAGCTTGCAGCCTTTATCGTAATTATCCTGTTAGCCATTATACTTATTCCGTTTATAAGTGTAAAATGGAAAGGAATAATTACGGTTATGGTTGTAATTTTAATTGCTATTCTTAGCAGTAGTTTTGCCTTCCAGTCATTAAACGGTGAAAATTCCGAATATTTATTCCAAGGTTCATTGGTAACGGGGGAAATCCCGGTCCGGATTGATGCATTATCAGGTTGGTTTATTATAATCATCAACTTTACCTGCATTACGGGAGCCTTTTATGGTCTGCAATATATGAAAGCATATAGCGCTCAGAAATCTAACCTTTCGCTTCATTGCATCAGTTTTATACTTGTTCAGTCAAGCTTAATAAGCATTTGCTCCCTGCAAAACGCTATAGCTTTCTTAATTGCCTGGGAAATAATGGCGTTATCCTCTTTTATACTCATTATTTTTGAACATCATAAAAAGGACACTTTAAATGCTGGTATCAATTTTTTAATTCAGTCGCATATTTGCATTATGTTTTTGACGCTGGGCTTTATCTGGGTGGCCATACGTATGGGTTCTTACGATTTTAAAGCCATCGCGCTTTTCTCTGCCTCAAATTCTTTGCTTACCGGGGTAGCATTATTCCTGTGCTTCTTTTTTGGATTTGCCATAAAAGCCGGGTTCGTTCCCTTTCACACATGGCTGCCTTATGCACATCCTGCATCGCCATCACATATTTCTGGTGTAATGTCGGGTGTAATAATTAAAATAGGTATCTACGGTATTTTGAGGATGCTATTATTAATAAGAAGCGATTACCTGGTAATAGGGTATATTATATTATTTTTTTCCATTATTTCCGGAATCTATGGCGTGATGCTTGCCATTATTCAGCACAACCTGAAAAGATTGCTCGCTTATCACAGTATTGAAAACATCGGAATTATCGGCATTGGAATTGGCCTTGGATGTATAGGGATTGGAAAAGAAAATCATCTGTTAATTGTATTGGGATTTGCCGGCGCCCTGCTGCATACGTTGAATCATTCTCTTTTTAAATCACTTTTATTTTACGGGGCGGGGAATGTATATCAGTCTACTCTTACTATGGATGTTGAAAAATTGGGTGGATTAACCAAACGAATGCCCCATACAGCATTTCTTTTTCTCATGGCAGCGCTTGCCATTTGCGGCTTGCCTCCTTTCAACGGCTTTGTTTCCGAGTTCCTTATTTACAATGGAATGTTTACAGGCTTACACGGTTCAGACAAAACTTTACTTTTGTCAATTGTTTTCGGGCTTTTTGGA
>DATCMY010000276.1:0-2293 GCA_036565505.1 Hanamia sp. | reverse complement strand
GTATGTTGCCTCTATTTTCTCCTAAACTTTTGATTTTTGATTTCGCCGGTAATTTTTGATTTAATGCCGGTTGGTTGTCCTTTTGTTGATTTTGAGTAGGGTCTATAAGGCTTTTTGTAAACATGAGCTGGCATAAACGGGGTGTTAATTGAATATTGTCTAGACTCATTTTAAGTATTTTACCTCCCTTTTTTTTCGTTTCTTTGCTGCAAAAATAATGATATGATTGCAGCAGAAGATTTTATTATCACAAAAGCTAAAGAAAGTAAGCTAAATTCAATGAGTCTTCAAGACCTTCCTTTTGGAAAATATTTTACAGATCACATGCTGGAAGTAGATTATGAAAATGGAGAGTGGAAAACTGTTGAAATAAAGCCTTATCAAAGCTTCTCTATTGCACCGTCATTGGCTGCCTTGCATTATGGACAGGCAATTTTTGAAGGTGTAAAAGCATATAAAAATACAGAGGGTGAACCGAGAATTTACCGGCCTGAAGGAGACTTTGAACGTTTTAATATTTCGGCAAAAAGGATGGAAATGCCCGAAATTCCTGAAGAAATATTTATAGAAGGAATGAAGCAACTGGTAAAATTAGATGAAGATTGGATTCCTAATAGACCTGATCATTCTTTATATATACGTCCTTTTATGTTTAGTACTGAGGAAACGATCGGTGTAAAAGCGTCGTCTAAATATAAATTTATGATTATTCTAAGTCCGACAGGTCCTTATTATAGCTCACCTATGCGTATTTATGTTGAGGAAAATTATGTAAGAGCTGTACCCGGAGGAATAGGATTTGCAAAAGCAGCCGGAAATTATGGAGCTGCCATGTACCCAACGGCAGAAGCTAAAAGAAAAGGGTATGATCAGATTCTCTGGACCGATGCTTTTGAACATAAGTATGTTCAGGAATGTGGAACAATGAATGTCTTTTTTATAATTGGAAATAAAGCGATCACGCCTGGATTAGAACAAGGAACTATTCTGGCAGGGGTTACAAGAGATAGTGTTATTCAGCTTTTAAAGGAAATGAATATTGAAGTAGAAGAAAGGCAATTAAGCATTGATGAAATAGCAGATGCCTATAAAAAGGGAATTTTGCATGAAGTATTTGGAACAGGAACAGCGGTCACTATTTCAAAAATAAAAGAACTAAGGTATAAGGATTTTGTAATGAATTTTGATACCGATAAATGGGAAATTTCTCCTGCAATAAAAAAAAGAATGGACGCCATTAAAGATGGTACCGGGGAAGATACTTATGGCTGGATGATAAAAGTATAAATTAAGAATTAAAGTTGAAAGACAGCTCAAACGTGCTTTAATCAATTTGCTTTTTTTTATCTCACAAATAATTTTGGTATTTTACAATCGTACACTTACCTTTGCCGTCCAAAAAAATAAGGGTAAAAATAATGCCTACAATACAACAATTAGTAAGAAAAGGAAGAACCATAATCAGGGCTAAAAGTAAATCAAGAGCACTTGATAGTTGTCCTCAGCGCCGTGGCGTTTGTACCAGGGTTTATACAACTACACCCAAGAAGCCAAACTCAGCATTACGTAAAGTAGCTAAAGTAAGGCTTACTAATAAAATCGAAGTTATCGCTTATATTCCCGGTGAAGGGCATAATTTACAGGAGCACTCTATAGTATTGCTTCGTGGTGGAAGGGTAAAAGATCTTCCAGGTGTACGGTACCATATTGTACGCGGAAGCCTTGATACTGCCGGTGTAAAAGATCGTAAGCAAAGCCGTTCTAAATATGGAACAAAAAAAGAAAAAGCTAAAAAATAATTAATCTGCGGCTGATGGTTTTCCATCGGGCAAAAAAATAAAAGAACTATGCGTAAAGCACAAGCAAAAAAACTTCCCTTAGCTCCTGATCCTAAATTTCAGGATAAATTAGTTACCCGTTTTGTAAATAATTTAATGTGGCAAGGTAAAAAAAGTGGCGCTTTTAATATTTTTTATGATGCCCTTGATAAGGTTTCAAAAATTTCAGGAGAAGATGGATATGAAGTTTGGAAAAAAGCACTTGCTAATGTAACTCCCGGAGTAGAAGTAAAGAGTCGTCGTATTGGTGGTGCTACTTTTCAAATTCCTTCGGAAGTTCGCGCAGATAGAAAAACATCTTTAAGCATTAAATGGCTTATCAAATACAGCCGCGACAGAAATGGCCGTAGTATGTCAGATAAATTGGCAAATGAGATTGTAGCTGCAAGCAAAGGTGAAGGCGCAGCATACAAAAAGAAAGAAGATACTCATCGTATGGCAGATGCTAATAAGGC
>DATCMY010000275.1:0-22084 GCA_036565505.1 Hanamia sp. | reverse complement strand
GATGGCAGAGCTGTCAAAACAAAATAATTCATTCATCAGGAAAGAAATTTCAAAAGATGATGCAATAAAATATTTTGAAGAAAAAGGTGATGAATATAAATTGGATTTGCTTTCCGGTTTAGAAGATGGCAACATTACTTTTTATACACAAGGACAATTTACAGATCTGTGCCGCGGCCCTCATATTCCTTCTACAGGATTGATTAAAGGAATAAAACTGACCAGTATTGCCGGCGCTTACTGGAAAGGAGATGAAAAAAATAAAATGCTGACCCGCATTTATGGCGTTACATTTCCCAATCAAAAAGAATTGGAGGAATATCTTGTTTTTCTTGAAGAAGCAAAAAAAAGGGATCATAGAAAATTAGGTAAAGAACTGGAATTGTTTACTTTTTCTGAGAAAGTAGGAGCGGGCTTGCCATTGTGGTTGCCCAAAGGCGCCATGCTTCGCGAAAGGTTGCAACAATTTTTACAGAAAGCGCAGTTAGAATCGGGTTATCTTCCGGTGATTACACCACATATTGGTTCTAAAAATTTATATGTTACCAGCGGGCATTATGAAAAATATGGAGCAGATAGTTTTCAACCCATAAAAACACCGGTGGAAGGGGAAGAATTTTTTCTAAAACCGATGAATTGCCCGCATCATTGTGAAATATATAAAGCTTTACCAAGAAGCTATAAAGATCTGCCACTGCGACTTGCAGAGTTTGGAACCGTTTATCGTTATGAGCAATCAGGCGAATTACATGGCCTTACAAGAGTTCGTGGATTTACACAAGATGATGCGCATTTATTTTGCATGCCCGGCCAGGTAAAAGAAGAATTTAAAAAAGTAATTGACCTGGTACTTTATGTATTCAGTTCATTGGGATTTAAAGATTATACAGCACAAATTTCTTTAAGAGATAAGGAAGATAGATCAAAATATATAGGAAGTGATGAAAATTGGGATCTGTCAGAAAAAGCTATTATAGAGGCAGTTGAAGAAAAAGGTTTAAAAAATGTAGTAATTGAATATGGTGAAGCGGCATTTTATGGCCCCAAACTTGATTTTATGGTTCGCGATGCTATCGGGCGTAAATGGCAATTGGGTACCATCCAGGTTGATTATAATTTGCCTGAAAGGTTTGACCTTACTTACGTTGGGGAAGATAATACCAAACACAGGCCTGTAATGATTCACCGTGCGCCTTTTGGAAGTTTGGAAAGATTTGTGGCAGTACTTACCGAACATTGTGCCGGTAAATTCCCGATGTGGCTCGTTCCTGTGCAGGTAAAAATTTTACCTATAAGCGATAAATTTATTTCTTATGCAGAAAATGTTTTATCTGAATTAAAAAATAATGATATTCGTGCAGAAATTGATGACAGAAGTGAGAAAATCGGCAAGAAAATAAGAGATACAGAGTTGGCAAAGATCCCAATAATGCTTATTATTGGTGAAAAAGAAGTGAATGATGAAATGGTATCTGTGAGGCGGCAGGGCAAAGGAGATGAAGGCACGAAAACTTTAGAAGAGTTGATTGCAAATATTAAAGAAGAAATCAATAATAAAGCAGCATTTAATCCGGAAACAATATCTTAGTAACAATAAAAAAATAATTTTTAATTTAAAATCAATTAATGGCATTTCCACCCAGACCGCCCAGAGGCGCATTTAATCCACGTTTTAAAAAAGAACAACAACAGGAGCATCGTACCAATCACATGATAAAAGTACCCATGGTACGATTGGTTGGCGAAAACATTGAAGTAGGAGTTTATCCGATTGCAGAAGCACAACGAATAGCAAATGACCAGGGACTCGACCTGGTAGAAATATCTCCGCAGGCAGATCCTCCGGTTTGTAAAGTAATTGATTATAATAAATTTCTTTACGAAAAAAAGAAACGTGAAAAAGACATGAAGGCCAAAAGTAAGGTCTCTGAAGTAAAAGAAATACGCTTTACGCCTAATACTGATGATCATGATTTTGATTTTAAATCAAAACATGCTGAGAATTTTTTAAAAGATGGGAATAAAGTAAAAGCATATGTTCAGTTTAAGGGAAGAGCCATCATGTTTAAAGAAAGAGGAGAATTATTATTGCTGAAATTTGCAGAACGACTTGTAGAAGTGGGTACGCTTGAGAGTATGCCTAAATTGGAAGGAAAAAGAATGTTTGCCATTTTTGCTCCTAAGAGTCAGAAGAAGAAATAATTTTTGTTGTGATATATTCAGCTTCATTGATTATAAAGAATGTACATAAGAAAATTTAATTATTATATAAAAGTATCGTTTTACCACGATGCTTTTTTTAATGATTAAGTTAATCATTCCCAAAATTTTATTTTTCCATTTCATTATTAATATTTTAGATCCCTTCCCAGGGTAAAATCCAATTATTGTTATAAAGTTGTTAGTATATTGTTAGTTGTTTTACCTTTTTTATACGTATTATTACTATACCTTAAATTTGGTAATACTTCTGTATGTTTTACCATAATAATAATCGATTTTTGCTATGTTACTAAAATTCAAATTTATCCAATAGACTACTTATGAAACAAGAAACTGATGATGTGATTAAAGTGATGATTGTTGACGATCACGTACTTTACAGAGCAGGTGTTAAAACTGCTCTCTCTTCAAAAAAAGATATTAAGGTAATTGCTGAGGCAGATAATGGAGCTCATTTGCTTAGCATGCTAAAAGGCATTCAACCTGATGTAATTCTTTTAGATATACAAATGCCTATTATGGATGGTATAGCTACTTTACCAGAGGTAAAAAAATTGTATCCACAGATAAAGGTCATTATGCTTACATTACTTGATGATCAAAGTATGATCACCAAATTAATGGAATTAGGAGCAAATAGTTATCTCGTTAAAACTTCTGATGCTGAAGTAATTTATGAAGCCATAAAAACCTGTCATCAACAGGAATTCTATTTTAATTCTTTAACGAACAAAGCGTTGCTGAATAATCTTCGTCAGAAAAATATGACTTCACCTTTTAAATTACAACAGGAAGATGCTACGCTTAATGATAAAGAAATTACCATTTTAAGATTGATGTGCGAAGAAAAAAGTACAAGAGAAATTGCGGAAGCGGTTGAATTAAGCCCACGTACAATTGAAGCGATACGCGATAAACTGAAAGCCAAGACAGGCGCTAAGAGTACCGCAGGCCTTATTATGTTTGCAGTTAAAAATAACCTGCTGGACCAGGAAAATTAATCTTCTTTACTCAATACATAAAACTATTTTTGCTCATTCATTTTTAATTATGAATGAGCTTTTTTTTATTTACAACGATCAGTTTTTTCTTTCAGGGAAACCGGTTATTAGCGCCGGAAACCGATCATTGCGGTACGGTGATGGTTTATTTGAAACGATTCGTATCTATAACGGAAGAATTTTAAACTCTGATTTTCATTTTGATCGTCTTTATAACGGACTTTCCATTTTGCAATTTGAGATACCAAAATTATTTGCTCCGGAATTCCTGATAAATAAAATAAATGCTCTGTTGAAAAAGAACGGTCATGAAGAAAATGCCAGAGTACGTTTAATGGTTTTTAGGGGCAATGGTGGCATTTTTGATCCGGAAAATAATTTCCCTAATTATATTATTGAAACATGGCCACTTTCTGACAAAATAGAATTGAATGAAAATGGATTGATCGTAGATATTTTCCCTGATGCCAGGAAAAGTTGTGATCAATTTTCTAATTTGAAATCCAATAATTATTTGCCTTATGCAATGGCTGGTTTATTCGCGAAGAAAAATAGGTTGAACGATGCCATTGTGTTGAATGCATTTGGAAGAGTTTGTGAATCGGCTATTGCGAATATTTTTATCATAAAAGATTCAACTATTTATACTCCACCACTGTGTGAAGGTTGCGTAGCAGGGGTTATGCGCCGTTGGATGCTGGAAAAATTTTCATTAAAAAACTATGTGCTGGCAGAAAAAAACCTTTCGGTAAATGATATTCTTGATGCCGATGAATTTTTTCTAACTAATTCAATTCATCCAATCCGGTGGGTGCAAAATTTTAGAGAAAAAAATTATGAGAACCAAAGAGTAAAAGAAATTTTTCTTTATTTAATTAAGAATATTTAAAAGAAATCATGCTTCCTCAAAAAAGAGTTCTCTTTCTGAAAAAACCGGCTGATCAACAGTAGCATATGTGCTTCTATAAATTTCCATGAATTTTTTTATAGCATTCTTTCCATCAAAGCCAAGATTAATGGAAAATTGATTTACATAAAGGTCAATGTGCTTTTTCATTACTTCAGGTTCCATTTCCTGTGAATGACATTTTACATAATCAGTTATCAGTGGATAATTTTCAAAGGCATATTCAATACTTGCTTTTATAAGTGCGTCTACCTGCCTAGCAATATTTTCATCAATATTTCTTTTTGCAACTATACCACCTAAAGGAATTGGGAATGATGTTTTCTCCTCCCAGAAATTACCGAGATCTAAAATTTTATGTAATCCCTTTTCCATGTAAGTAAAACGGTTCTCATGTATAATTACACCCAAAACATTATTGGACTCAAGCACTGAATTTTCAATCTGGTCATATCTCTTAAAAACTTTATCTTTTGCATTGGGAAATGCAAGTGAAAATAAAAGATGAGCAGTTGTATTTTCCCCAGGAATGGCAATTGTATAGTTTTCTACTTTATTAAAATTAACCGGTTCTTTTGAAATAAGCAATGGGCCAACACCTTTGCCCAGGGCACTTCCGCTATTGAGTACTTTATAATTTGGAGCAACTAATGGTAACACGCCATAGCTGATTTTTGTAAAATCAAGTACCCTGTTTTTTGCCATTTCATTCAAAGTTTCTACATCTTCGAGCCGTACATTAAATTTAAAATTACCGGTATCTATTTTACTATTTACGAGCGCATCAAAAATAAAGGTATCGTTAGGACAAGAAGAAAATCCAAGTGTAAAATCCATCATGATATTTAAAGGTTTTGAATAATTTTTAATAATTCTTTGTTCAAATTTTCAACCGCGGTTTTCATTTGCCATTTTGTTTTATCTCTTTCACCAACAACATTTGAAATACTGCGTATTTGTAAATAATTTATTTTTTGCTGAAGACACACATAATGAAAAGCAGCACCTTCCATGCTTTCAATTTGTGCGGAAAATTTTTGTTGTATGTTTTTAATTTGCAAATGATCATCAGTTATTTTATTAATTGTAATGGCATTTACAATTGGAAGATTATTTTTTTTTAAGAGAGAATTATTAACAAGCCATCCATCTGTATAGGGAGAATCATTATCATCTAAAAAACTTGTTTCAAACAACGTTTTAAAATTTCCTTTTTCATTAATTCCTAAATCGGCAAACGTATCTTTTTTTATGAGTACTACTTCGCCCAGGTTCAAAGAATCAGTAAATGTTCCACCAATGCCTGCCTGTATCACAAAATCATATTTTTTTTCAATTAATTTTTTTGTCAAATGAAATACAGTTGCCGGAATTCCCACACCTGTTATTAAAATATCGGTTTTATTATTTTCTTTTAAAAAAGGGGCAATTTCCATTTCTGTTGCAGCTACAATAAGTACATTCATCGTGCAAATTTCGTATTTACAATCGTATTTTGGATTTCGGGTTTACCTTTGCCAAAATTATTGAAATCGGTTTATGGTTTATTTAACGCGAATAGAACATTTTAATGCAGCGCACAAATTATACAACCCTGCCTGGGACAAAGTAAGAAATGAAGTGGTTTTTGGTAAATGCGCCAATGAAAACTGGCATGGCCATAATTATGAATTGCATATAACTGTAAAAGGAAAAGTGGTGGAGGATACAGGATTTTTATTTGATGTAAAAATTTTAAGTTTATTAATCAATCAATTTGTTTTAGAAAAATTAGATCACAAAAATTTAAATCTCGATGTAGAATTTTTAAAAGGAAAAATGTGTTCTACAGAGAATATTGCCATAGCAATCTGGCAACAGCTGCACGACCGTTTACCAAAAGAAGTACTATTGCATTGTGTAAAATTGTATGAAACCCCACGCATTTATGTAGAATATTTTGGCGAATAATTTAATGTATTATTTATATTTATATAATGATCAAAAGAGTATCAGTTTACAGAAGGGAACATTTTAATGCAGCGCACCGCTTGCATAATCCTGCATGGGATGAGGCTAAAAATGACATCGTTTTTGGTAAATGCAATAATCCGAATTATCACGGACATAATTATGAAATGGAAGTGAAAGTAACCGGAGAACCGGCTGCGGATACCGGTTTTGTAATTGATCTCAAGCTTTTAAGCGACACAATTAAAGAAAATATCTTAGAAAAATTTGATCATAAGAACCTCAATTTAGATTTACCTGAATTTGCAAAACTGAATCCTACAGTTGAAAATATTGTAATCATTATTTATGATATTTTGCGCAAGAAAATAGATGCTAAACTGGATTTACAGGTACGGCTCTATGAAACACCCAGGAATTTCGCAGAATATCCTGTTTTATAATTTTTTTTATTTAAAAAATTTCATTTTTATGGCTTATAAAAAGACTGAACATTACGATGAAGATGTTACTGAAGGGTTAATGAAAAATTATCGTGAGGCGATTAAGTTAATTGGCGAAGATCCCGATCGTGAAGGATTATTGAAAACACCCGAACGCCTTGCCAAAGCAATGCAGTATTGCACACAGGGATATGGAATGGATGCGAAGGAAATTTTAAATTCCGCTAAATTTCATGAAGAGGTTAGTGAAATGATCATAGTTAAAAATATAGAGTTGTACAGTATGTGCGAGCATCATATGATACCTTTTTTTGGCAAAGCCCATATTGCATATATACCAAATGGATGGATTACCGGTTTGAGCAAACTTGCAAGAGTGGTAGATGTATATTCAAGAAGGTTACAGGTGCAGGAAAGATTAACCTCTGAAATTTTAAATGCTATTAAGGAAACATTAAATCCTTTGGGTGTGGCTGTGGTAATAGAAGCTGAGCACTTATGTATGATGATGCGCGGTGTTCAAAAACAAAATTCTGTAACCACTACTTCAGCGTTTTCCGGTGAATTTGAAAAGCAAAGTACCCGCAATGAATTTATCAATCTGATACAGTCGGATCTTTTGAAAAGAAAATAAATAAAAACGAGAATATTTTATGAAGCATGCTTTTGTTTTTCCCGGGCAAGGTTCCCAATTTATTGGAATGGGAAAAAATTTATATGATGAAGATGAACAGGCAAAATTGCTTTTTGAACAAGCTAATGAAATAATGGGTTTCCCCATTTCTGATGTAATGTTTTTTGGAACTACAGAAGAATTAAAGCAAACCAATGTAACCCAACCAGCAGTATTTATTCATTCTGTTATTGCCTTTAAAACGCTGGCTCAAACCAGGCCCGATATGGTTGCCGGCCATTCTCTTGGAGAATTTTCTGCATTGGTTGCTAATGATTGCCTGAATTTTGAAGATGCACTTAACCTGGTATCGATAAGAGCAAAAGCTATGCAAAAGGCTTGTGAAATTAATCCTTCAACGATGGCTGCTATTCTTGGGCTGGATGATAAAAGAGTTGAGGAAATATGCTCATCTATAATAAATGAAATTGTGGTGGCTGCTAATTTTAATTGTCCGGGGCAGGTTGTTATTTCCGGGTCTGTAAAAGGGATTGAGGAAGCCTGTATTTTATTAAAACAAGCAGGAGCAAAACGTACACTTGTACTTCCGGTAGGGGGAGCTTTTCATTCACCATTGATGCAACCGGCAAAGGATGAATTAACTGAAGCAATTGAGAAAACAATATTCAGATCTCCATTTTGCCCTGTTTACCAAAATGTTGTTGCTAAAGCAGTAACTGATCCTACTGAAATAAAAATAAATCTGATTTCGCAATTAACTGGTCCCGTTCGATGGACACAAACTGTGGAAAAAATGGTTGCGGATGGTGCCGGCCATTTTTCTGAATGCGGCCCCGGTAAAGTATTACAAGGATTAGTTTCAAAAATTAATAGAGATGTTATCGTTGATGGAATAGGGTAGTTTGTAAATATCTTATTAATTAAAAAGACACTTTTTTGATGAAAATTTAGTTTTCTATTTCCTGTTTCTTATTGTAATAGTTCTTTAAATTATTTTATCTTCATTGGTAAAACTAATTTATCATGAAGTTTCTAATTTTCTTTTCTTTAATGTTAATATCTGCACTAAGTTTTTCGCAAATAAAATATCCTGATACCAAAAAAGTGGATCAAAAGAATGACTACTTTGGAACCATTGTAAAAGATCCATACCGCTGGTTGGAAGATGATAACAGCGCCGAAACCAAAGAATGGGTGGAAGAAGAAAATGCCGTTACTCAAAACTATCTTTCCAAAATTCCGTTTAGAGAAAAGGTGAAAGAGAGGCTTGAAGAAATGTGGAATTATGCCAAATACAGTTCACCTTTCAAAGAAGGGAATTACTATTATTATTATAAAAATGATGGGTTACAAAACCAGTCTGTATTGTACCGTCAGAAAGGATTAGATGCAAAGCCGGAAGTATTTATTGACCCAAACATAATGAGTAAAGATGGTACTGCAGCGATTGGTACACCTGCCTTCAGCAAAAATAAAAAATATGCAGTCTACCTGGAAGCCCAGGCTGGTAGTGATTGGCAGGAAGCACATGTAATGGTAGTTGGTGATAAGAGCCAGTTGAAAGATGAAGTGAAATATATAAAATTTAGCGGAACTTCATGGAGAGGTGATGATGGTTTTTATTACAGCCGCTACCCAACGCCTGATGAAAAAAATAAGCTCACTACGCAAAACCAGCATCACAAAGTTTATTATCACAAATTAGGTACACCACAAAGTGAAGATGTATTGATTTATGAAGATAAGGATCATCCGCTGAGGACAATAGGAGCAAGACTTACAGAAGATGAACATTTTTTATTATTACAAAAAAGCGAAGGAACAAGTGGCGATGAATTGTGGGTAAAAGACATGGCCAATAAATCACCTGGAAATGATTTTGTTTTATTAATAAAAGGATTTGATACAGAAGCGAATTTTATAGATAATGATGGTGATAAAATATTGGTGCGTACCAATGCTGATGCACCAAATTATAAAGTGGTCTTAATTGATCCAAAAAATGCCGGAAAACAAAACTGGGAAACTATTATTCCTGAAAGAAAAGAATTGTTGGAATCAGTTGGCACAGCAGGTGGTAAATTATTTTTAACTTATTTACAAGATGCCTCAAGCAGAGTTTATCAAACGAATTACAAGGGTTATTTGGAACGCAAAATAAAATTGCCTGGAATCGGCTCTGCTGCTGGATTTGGCGGCAATAAAGATGATAAGGAAATTTTCTATTCCTTTTCTTCATTCAATTATCCGCCTACTATTTTCAGGTATGATATTGCTACCGGTAAAACAAATCTTTTTCGTAAAAGTGAAGTGAAAATTAATACGGATAATTATGAAACAGTGCAATCATTTTTTACAAGTAAAGACGGAACAAAAGTTCCGATGTTTATTACCTATAAGAAAGGATTAAAATTGAATGGTAATAATCCTCTATTGCTATATGGCTATGGTGGATTTAATATCCCGATGACTCCTGCATTTTCTATTTCCAATGCGTTCTTTATAGAGCAGGGAGGCGTATATGTTGTGGTGAATTTACGCGGTGGAAATGAATATGGAGAAGCATGGCACAAGGCTGGTATGCTGCAAAACAAACAAAATGTATTTGATGATTTTATTGGAGCTGCAGAATTTTTAATTGAAAAAAAATATACTAATTCCGAAAAATTAGCGATACGCGGAGGTAGTAATGGAGGTTTGCTAATAGGAGCTGCTATGACTCAGCGCCCTGAACTTTTTAAAGTTGCTATCCCACAGGTGGGCGTTATGGATATGTTGCGATATCATAAATTTACGATCGGTTGGGCATGGGCAACAGAATACGGAAGAAGCGACAAAAAAGAAGATTTCGAAAATTTATATAAATATTCTCCTTTGCAAAATTTGAAACCCGGTGTGAAATATCCGGCGACTTTAGTTACTACAGCCGATCATGATGATAGGGTAGTGCCTGCACACAGTTTTAAATTTGCTGCTACTTTGCAGGCTGATAATGATGGCACTAATCCAACATTGATACGCATAGAAACCAAAGCGGGGCATGGCGCAGGAAAACCAACCAGCAAACAAATAGAAGAGGCTGCCGATATCTGGAGCTTTGTGATGTATAACCTGGGAATGGATTTTAAATAAAGTCGCTCTGATAATTTTTAATTAATTCCTTTCCGTTTACAATATTTCCGGGTTCAAGTTACTACCGTAAAAAATAATTTCATTATATAAAAAAGCCGCTTCGATTTTGAAGCGGCTTTTAATAATTTAAATCAGTGGCGGAATTTCTTCAGGAATTTCATGAATCTCATCACGTTCATCCGGAGGATATTTTTCAGGATTTCTGAGCTTGCTATGTTTTCGGCTGTATCCAAAATAGATGATAAAACCTATAAGAAGCCATCCAAGAAGTCTTACCCAGTTTATCCATCCTAAACCAAAGATCATTGCTGTACAAACTAAGATACCAAGTATGGCAACTAGTTTTACCGCAGGTACTTTAAATCCCCTTGGAATTTCCGGATGTTTTACACGCATGATCCAGACTCCAGCACATACAAGGATGAATGCAAACAAAGTTCCAATGCTGGTCATGTCGCCTACAATATCTCCTGGAATAAAAGTGGCAAAAGCACCAACGAGCAATAAAAATATTAAGTTTGATTTATAAGGTGTTTTAAATTTAGGGTGTATTTGGGAGAATATCTGGGGTACTAACCTGTCTTTACTCATTGAATAAAATACCCTTGATTGCCCCATCAACATTACCAGAATTACCGAAGAGAATCCTGCGAGAATGGCTATAGTAACTAAATCGCTTAACCATTTAAAAGCAGGCACCCATACTCCAGCCACCATAGACCCTTTCATGTGTTCAATGGCATATACAACAGATGCTTCACTTCCTTTGGTTCTGAATTCTTCTACTGAAGCAATTCCTGTAAGTACATAAGAAAATAAGATGTATAAAATAGTACAGATTATCAATGATCCTAAAATGCCAATGGGCATATCTCTTTTAGGATTTTTGGTTTCCTGGGCAGCAGTAGAAACTGCATCAAACCCAATAAAGGCGAAAAATACGGTGCCTGCCGCTCCTAAGATTCCGAGAATGCCTCCATAATTATAAGAGATTCCCTGGTGGTCTATATAAGTGGTTGGTGCAGGTATAAATGGAGTATGATTTTCCGGCTTGATATACTGCCACCCTATCACGATTACCACAATTACAATGGCTACTTTTAAAATTACAATGATTGCATTAACCAAGGCAGATTCCTGCATTCCCCTGATTAATAACAATGATAAAACAATCACTATACCTAAAGCAGGAAGGTTCATAATTCCATGATGTAGCCCATCTGTCGAATACTGAAAAGGCGAATGACACCATTCATAGGGGACCCTGGTTCCAAATATTTCCAAAAATTTATTAAAATATTCGGCCCAGGCAACTGCAACTGTAGCAGCACCTACGCCATACTCAAGAACAAGATCCCAACCAATAATCCAGGCAATAAATTCACCCATGGTGGCATAAGAATAAGTATAAGCGCTCCCCGCGATAGGGATCATGGAGGCAAATTCAGCATAACATAATCCGGCAAAGGCACATCCAATGGAAGCAATTATAAAACCGATGGTTACTGAAGGACCTGCATGTTGTGCAGCAGCTGCGGCAGTACGAACAAATAACCCGGCACCTATAATAGCGCCAATACCCAGCGCAATAAGGTTGCCCGCCCCTAAAGTTCTTTTTAATGTATTTTTTGATTCACCTGCTTCATGCATCAGATGGCTTACAGGCTTTGTAATGAATAAACTTTTCCTGATGGTCAAACTCATAATTATTGTTTGGTTTTTATTTAAAAAGATTTGGAAAAATAAGGAATAAATTAAAAAGCCCGTTAAAAGATTTATGCACGGTTCAAAAAACACATTTTAAAAAAGCAGGCTTTTGCTTTAAAAAATACTTTGGTTTCTATTTGTTAGTTTTGAATACTTATCATACTTAAATGAGTTTATGAATAAAAGAAAAAGCGGTATTCTTGTTTTTATTGTTCTTACCATCGTAGCCATTTTTCATTTAATTGATATCTATAATTTCAACAGTATTTCTCCTTTATTTTTAAAAGTATTACGATGGATATTCATCGCTTCCATTGTACTCTATGCAATTTATAAACGTTCGCTTACCACCTGGATCCTGGCGAGTATGGTAATTGGTATAGAGATCGGGTTGGATTTTCCATTATTTGCCCAAAACTTAAAAGTTCTTAGCCTGATATTTTTACGAATGGTGAAAACGATAATTGCGCCCATTCTTTTTTCAACCCTTGTTGTTGGTATCGCTGGTCATTCAGATTTAAAACAGGTGGGAAGAATGGGTTGGA
Source organism: Hanamia sp. (assembly GCA_036565505.1). Lineage (GTDB taxonomy): Bacteria > Bacteroidota > Bacteroidia > Chitinophagales > Chitinophagaceae > Ginsengibacter. Next base: position 9,542 of record DATCMY010000275.1, on the reverse strand, counting down.
AATCAATTTTATATTTTGAAGTGGTTACTACCCTGGCTTTAATTGTCGGTCTCATCGCTATTAATATATCACAGGCTGGAGTTGGAATTCATATTCCACCCGGGTTTCATGAAGATCTTCCTACTATATTACCACAAACCTGGCAGGAGGTAATATTGCATATTTTTCCGGAGAACATAATAAAATCAATGTATAATGGGGATGTATTGCCAATAGTTGTTTTTAGTGTCATATTTGGAATTGGCCTTGCCATGGTTAAAGAAGAAAAGCGTAAACCAATGCTGCATTTTTCTGAAAGCCTTGCTGAGACCATGTTTAAGTTCACGAATATTATAATGCATTTTGCACCTTTTGGAGTAGGTGCAGCCATAGCAGTTACCGTAGGCCATTTGGGCCTGGATATTCTTGCAGCTTTAGTGAAGTTGCTTCTCACTTTATATGCTTCGTTACTTGTTTTTCTGGGGGTAGTACTTTTTTCAATTGCTTACTTTTTTAAAATACCCATTCGTCAATTTATAAAAGCAGTTTCAGAACCTGTATCTATCGCATTTGCAACTACCAGTTCCGAATCTGCGCTTCCAATTGCAATGGAGAATATGGAAAAATTTGGAGTTCCCCGGAAAATTGTATCATTTGTTTTGCCTACCGGTTATACTTTCAATCTTGATGGAACTACATTATATCTTTCACTTGCAAGTGTTTTTGTAGCTCAGGCAGCAGGGATACACATGTCTTTTGGAACACAACTTTTTATGGGGCTTACCTTAATGCTTACCAGCAAAGGAGTGGCAGGGGTACCCCGTGCATCTTTAATTATTTTGTTAGGAACTGTTTCTTCTTTTGGATTGCCTGTGTGGCCTGTGATGGCAATTTTAGGAATAGATGAATTAATGGATATGGCCCGTACATCAGTAAATGTAATTGGTAATACATTGGCCAGTTGTGTAATTGCCAGGTGGGAAGGAGAGTTTGATCATGCAAAAGCTTTGGCATTTGTTCCTGATTAAAATGGTTTTTATATTTCTTTTACCAATCTTTGTTGTTTCTTTAATAACCAGAATTGTTTTTAATCCTAATAAAAATTAAATTAAGTGAACCTATTGCAAATTTTTGGAATCAGCTTACAAGACCTATTGAATCCGCAATTTTACATTGAACATGGTGGGTTATGGATGATCTTATTTATTGTATTTGCCGAAACCGGCTTATTTGCAGGCTTCTTTTTGCCAGGCGATGCCTTGTTATTTGTTACAGGAATTTATAGTGATCAACTCGTAACTGCCGCCTTATTTCCCAGTCACAATGAATGGCTTGATCTTGGAATTTTATGGATATTAATTACTACTGCAGGCATTCTTGGAAATTTTATAGGGTACTGGTTTGGTAAAAAAAGCGGCCCTTTTTTATATGAAAGAAAAGATACTTTTTTCTTTAAGAAAAAATATTTGCTGCAGGCGCATGATTTTTATGAAAAAAATGGTGGCAGCGCAATTATCATTGCAAGATTTATTCCGTTCGTGCGCACGTTTGCTCCTATTGTTGCCGGTATTGTACAAATGGACAGAAGGAGATTTACTTTTTATAATATCATTGGCTCTATGTTATGGGTAGGCAGTATGTTGCTTGGAGGCCATTTTTTACAAAGGCTGATCATGAAAGAATTAGGATTTGATTTAAAGCAACACTTAGAAATTATAGTATTAGGAATTATTATTGTTACTACTTTCCCGGTTATATGGAAGGTGTTTTTTCATAAAAAAAAAACAAAAAGCCCTTAATCAAGTAGTTCTGCTATTTTATGAATAAAAAATCAATTGCTATTTTTTCACTGCCTGTTATCGTTGCTGCTTTGGGCTATTTCGTAGATATTTATGATTTATTGCTTTTTAATATTGTAAGAATTCCCAGCCTCCGGTCTCTTGGCTTAAGCGCAACAGATATTGATAAAAAGGGCGAGCTTATTATAGGAATTCAAATGATGGGGCTTTTACTCGGCGGTATTATTTGGGGCATTGCCGGTGATAAAAAAGGGAGGTTGAGTGTATTGTTTGGGTCCATAATATTATATTCCATTGCCAATATTGCCAACGGTTTTATACAAACAGTTCCACAATACGCTGTGGCCAGGTTTATTGCCGGGATAGGGCTTGCGGGAGAACTGGGCGCCGGTATTACATTGGTTTCTGAATTATTAAAAAAAGAGCAAAGGGGTATAGGGACTTCAATGGTAGCAGGAATTGGACTTTTGGGTGCTGTAGTAGCTTATTTCATTTCACGTGAATTCGCTTTTTCAAATAAGTTTGCAAAACAATTTGGAATTACCGAAGAGGTAAATCCGGGCAAAGCAACGATGTATGCCTATATAGCCATTTCAATAGGAGACGTATTAGCAGGGCTTATCAGCCAGGTTTTAAAAAGCAGGAAAAAAGCATTGTATATTTTTTATGCAATGACAATAATTATGATCGCATTCTATTTTATGCAATCGGATAAAAGTACTGCTGCTTCAATGTATTGGATTGCCGCAGGTCTCGGCTTTGCTACTGGTTTCTGGGCAATTTTTGTAACTATGGGTGCGGAGCAATTCGGCACCAATCTTCGTGCAACTGCGGCAACTACTATTCCTAATATGGTACGCGGATCATTGCCATTGATGCTTTTGTTATTTAACGGGCTCCAGGTTTCTTTTACTTATCTTGAAAGCGGAATGATAACAGGCGCCATAGTGATGATCATAAGTATTGTTGCAGTCATCTTTACCGAAGAAACTTTTCATAAAGAACTTGATTATGTGGAGATGTGAAAACTATATTGGTTTATTCAATAATTCATGAAAAATAATTAGTGCAAAAAAAAATTCTCATTATACGGTTTTCTTCAATTGGCGATATCGTGCTAACGACTCCGGTTATACGCTGCTTACGGAAAAAATATCCTGAAAGCACCATTCATTATCTTACTAAAAAAAAATTTGCCGGTATCGTACAATCCAATCCTAATGTTGATAAAGTGCTTTTGCTTGAAGAGGATATTAATGTAACTATTGAAGAAATAAGAAATGAAAATTATCAACACATTATTGACCTTCATCATAATTTACGGACATTAAGGATAAAACAATCTATAAAAAAAGTTGCTTTTCATTCCTTCAATAAACTTAATATTGAAAAATGGATATTTACTAATTTTAAGATCAACCTGATGCCTCATAAGCACATTGTTGAGCGCTACATGGCAACAGTAGAAAGTTTAGGAGTAGAAAATGACGGATTAGGTCTTGATTATTTTATTCCGGAAAATGATTTAGTAAAGGAAGATGATATTCCATTTTCTCATTCACATGGCTATATCGCCATCGCTATTGGTGCTGCACATAATACCAAAAAATTACCTGTTGAAAAATTAAAAGAACTTGTAAGTAAAATTGAATATCCCATCATTTTATTAGGAGGCAAAGAAGATTTTATTAATGCTGAAAAGATTGTAGAATCTGATCCAGTTAAAATTTATAATGCCTGTGGAAAATTTTCTTTAAATGAGTCCGCTGATATTGTAAGGAATTCAAGGTTAGTAATTAGCCACGATACAGGAATGATGCATATTGCAGCCGCGTTCAAAAAAAATATTCTATCTGTTTGGGGAAATACTGTTCCGTCTTTCGGAATGGTTCCTTATCAAACTTTATATGAAGTTTTCCAGGTTAATAAATTGTGGTGCCGACCATGTAGTAAAACCGGGTTTGATAAATGCCCACTTGGTCATTTTAAGTGCATGAACAATCAATCTATAGAGACCATTGCCGAAAGGGCCCATTCTTTTGTTAAGAAAAATGCTTCTTAACTTTTTATTTAAAAACCAATGCTCATTTTTACAGGGAACTATTTATAAATGATCAGGACAAAATTTTATTTTTTTACCATTTTATTTTTTATTTTTTCGCTCCAATGTTTTTCGCAAAAATTGGTGGTTAATGTTTTTATTGATAATAAAATATCAAAGCCAAATAGCGATACCATTTATTATGATTTTAATAGAAAATTAGCCTGGCCTGATTTCCAGGGGAAACCAGATCCTAATCATTTTGGCGGCGCTGTTACTGCTTCAGGTTTTGCGTTCAATTCAGAAATGAATTTTGATGGTCAAAAAATTGATCTTACCATTGGAGTATATTCCTATTTTATCAAAAACGAATCATGGAAAAAGGTAAATATTAATTCGGATTATCATTTACTTCATGAGCAACATCATTTTGACATTACAAGGATTGGCTCCCAAAAACTTGTTGAGGAAATAAAAAGAGCTCATTTTACAAAAGACAATTACAATACTTTAATGAATGCTATTTTTAAAAAAGTGTATGATGAAAATATCGCTTTACAGCAACAATATGACCAGGAAACAAAAAACAGTATTGATATAAAAAAGCAAATGGAATGGAATGATAAGATTGCCCTTGAAATAAAAAAGCTCCGGAGTAGTTATGAATTGTGAATTGAAAAAAAATTGTTTATTTACGAGTCCTTCAAATTCACCATTAGTACAGGAATTTTTAATGCATGCCTTACTGAATTTACAGTTTGTCCAAAAATTATATCCTTAATGCCTGTATGGCCATGAGCACCTACTACAAGCATATCGGCTTTTGATTCGTTTACCAATCTTACTATTTCCTTCGAACGGTTTTTGAAACCAAGGAGGCTGGTTGCATTGTATCCTTTTTCTTTTAATTGATCTACATAAGTATCTAATTGCATTTGATCTTTCCTGGTTTCATAATCGTCACTCTGGCTTCCCCAGAGGCCTGCTGAAACACTTTCAACAATATGTAAGAGAAGGTATTTAGTGTCGGAATTCCCCTGGCCAATGGCATAACTGATTAATTTTTTATCATTTTCAGAAAAATCCAGAGCCACGGCTATTTTATTATATCGTGGAATATCCAAAATAATGTTTCCCATTTCCGGATGTATTTTAATTGATGCAAGTAATTTTCTTTTTGTAATGACTGGTTCGGCAATTATATAGATGAGTAAACCCGTAAAAAATAAACCACTTAAAACAATAGCGATTTGGGATATATAATTATTTCCTTCAAATACAGGTTCTACCTGGCTTATAAGCATTTTGAAATTTAAATAAATAAGCACAATCGCTACAAGCCATGCAAGTATTTTTGTAATTGGATTGATGACAAATTTTCCCATCTTGGATTTATCGCTTACAAAATGAATTAATGGAATAATGGCAAAACCTAACTGGAGGCTTAAAATTACCTGGCTTAAAACAAGCAAGTAATCTACCTGGTTTTCACCATAAATTATTATTACAATCAATGCGGGGATTATAGCGATCAACCTTGTTATTAATCTTCTTACCAATGGATTTATTCTTAATTGCAGGTAGCCCTCCATAACTATTTGACCGGCTAAAGTTCCAGTTACGGTTGAACTTTGCCCTGCTGCAATCAATGCAACTGCAAATAAAATAGGAGCGAGAGGTCCTAAAAATCCCGGTAGTAATTTATGAGCCTGGTGTAATTCTGCTACTTGTGTATTTCCGGTTTTAAAAAATACAGTGGCTGCAAGAATTAATATGGCAGAATTTACGAGGAATGCTATATTCAGTGCTATGGCACTATCAACACGGTTGTATTTAATTGCTTGTTTAATTCCCTGCTCTGTTCTATCTATTTTCCTGGATTGTACCAAAGCTGAATGCAGGTAAAGATTATGTGGCATTACAGTAGCGCCAATAATTCCTATGGCTATATAAAGCGCTTCCTTATCGGGTATTCTTGGTAGTAACCCGGTTGCAATTTCTCCTATATCTGGTTTTGCTAAAATGATTTGAATCAGGAATGCTCCGGCTACTATGGCAACAAGTGTAATGATAAATGCCTCCATTTTCCTCATCCCCAACTTTTGAAGATAGAGTAATAAAAATGTATCGAGGACTGTAATGCTAACGCCCCAGATAAGAGGTAACCCTGTAAGTAACTGAATACCTATGGCCATTCCTAAGACTTCAGCAAGGTCACATGCCGCAATGGCAATTTCAGCAAGTATATAAAGGATAAAATTTAAAAATTTAGGATATGCTTCTCTGTTAGCTTGCGCTAAATCCCTTCCACGTACTATGCCAAGTCTGGCCGATAAACCTTGCAATAGCAAAGCCATCAGATTGCTCATGAGCAATACCCATATAAGTGAATATCCGAATTTACTGCCGCCCTGTAAATCAGTAGCCCAATTTCCGGGATCCATATATCCAACGCTTATGAGATAGGCAGGTCCTAAAAAAGAAAATATTTTTCTCCATCCTATATTTTTCTTTGTATCAATACTTCCATGTATTTCACTAAGCGAATGATCGTCATGGCTTTTCTCAATTATCATAAACAAAAATATTTTTTGCGGCAATTCCGCTGATGATACATTCCGGTTTTCTGGCAAGTTTAATTTCAAGAGACCCATCAAATCCAAAAGATCTCAATACTTTGATCTGCGAGCCAATTCCAATATTATAATGATTGAGCATTTCTATCATTTCGGGTGATTGATTACTTACGGAACTGACAACAGCATAATGTTTCAACTGAAGATCATTCAGCGCAATTTGTTTTAATACCGGCATATTTCCTTTGTCGTCCGGAATAGGATCTCCATGCGGATCTATTTTAGGTTTTCCGAGATAATGATCTAGTTTTTCTATTAATTCTGTACTGCTCACATGCTCCAGTTCTTCCGCGATGTCATGAACCTTTTCCCATTCCATGCCGAGTTTGGCAACCAAAAAAAATTCCCAAAGGCGGTGCCTTCTAATAATTTTCAATGCTTCTTTCTTGCCGGATTCATTCAATCTGAAACCATAATATTTCTTATACTCCAACAGCTTTTTAAATTTTAATTTTTTAAGCATATCGGTTATCGAAGCAGCGCTTGTATTTAAATATTTAGCAAGGGAATTTGTATTTACTTTTTCGGTTTTCTCCTGCAGGTTATAAATACTTTTTATATAGTTTTCTTCGCTTTCAGATAATTTCATGTTGTATAAAAATATATTTAGACAAATCTAAAAATTTTAATTGATAATTTCATTAAAAAATTATGAAAGAAAATAAGCTGCTTATCAGTTCAGATTCACCCTGGGAGGATGTAGTTGGTTATTCAAGAGCCGTAAAAGTGGGAAATCTCATTGAAGTTTCCGGTACGACCGCAGTGGATGGTGAAAAAGTGATGGGCAAAGGTGATGTATATAAACAAGCTGTCTTTATTTTTCAAAAAATAGAAAAGGTATTACTGGAAGCTGGGAGCAGTTTAAAAGATGTAATTAGAACCAGGATGTATGTTACCGATATTGCTAAATGGAAAGATGCAGGTAAAGCACATTCACTTTTTTTTAAAGAAATTAAACCATCTACAACAATGATTGAAGTAAGCCGTTTAATTAATGATGAATTGTTAATTGAAATAGAAGTAACCGCAATGATACCAGTGAAATAATTTGTTTTTCCCATAGTAAAACACAAATATTTATTGAATATGTGTAAAATATACACATCCAATTTTCTTAAAGTATGATTTTCTTATTTTTTCATTTTATATTGCGTCTTCAAAAAATACTATTTTAGAGCACCATGAGTTTTGAAAATTATAAAATCCCCTATGAAATCAATGAACGGTACCAGAAAAAAGTTGCTTACTTTTCAATGGAGTTCGCCATACATCAACCTTTAAAAACTTATAGCGGGGGACTTGGATTTTTATCAGGTTCGCATTTGCGAAGTGCATATGAATTACAGCAGAATTTGGTAGGTATCGGGATATTATGGAAAGAAGGTTATTATGATCAGGCACGGAATGCAGACCAGAGTTTAAAAGTGGTTTGGATAGAAAAAATTTATAATTTTTTAGAAGAAACAGGTATACGCTTTCAGATAGAAATACATGATCATCCAGTTTGGGTAAAGGTTTTATACCTGAATCCGAAAACTTTCAACAGTGCTCCGCTTTTCCTGTTAAGTACTGATGTACCGGAAAATGATTATGTTTCTCAAACTATTTGCCATCGACTTTATGATGGGAATGCAGCCACAAAAATTGCCCAGTTTATTTTATTGGGAGTTGGGGGAGCCAAATTAATGGATAAAATAAATTTCAACCCGGATCTTTACCATTTGAATGAAGCCCATGCTGTAAGCTCCGCATTTTATTTATACAAAAAATTCGGTAATCTTGAGGAGGTAAAAAAGCGTTTGGTATTTACTACCCACACGCCTGAAGAAGCTGGAAATGAAAAACATGATATTTTTTTATGTGAACAAATGAGTTATTTCTGCGGCATGCCACTCGAAGAGGTTCGTGAAATTACAGGGATGACAGATGATCTTTTTAATCATTCACTTGCGGCTTTACGATTTGCACATCTTGCTAATGGTGTTTCTCAATTGCATGGAGAAGTAAGCAGGCAAATGTGGGCAAAGTATGATGGTATATGCGAAATAAAAGCAATTACAAATGCGCAAAACTGGCGATATTGGGCTGATAAGCAATTATACCGGGCCAAGCAGGAGCATAATGATGTTTCATTTGATGACCGGAAGAAATATTTGAAACATCGTGCTTTTGAAATTGTTGCTGATCAGACAGGGAAAGTGATGGATCCAAATGTTCTAACAATTGTTTGGGCAAGAAGGTTTGCAGGATATAAAAGGGCCGAATTGTTAACCCGCGACCATAAACGTTTTGAAGCATTACTCAATAACCCAAAATACCCGGTTCAAATTATCTGGGCCGGAAAACCGTATCCACTGGACTTTCCGGCAATTACAGATTTTAATCACCTGGTAAGTTTAAGCAAACAATATAAAAATGTAGCGGTGTGTACCGGGTATGAACTTGCTTTAAGCAAAAGGTTAAAACAGGCGGCGGATGTATGGCTAAATAATCCAAGAGTGCCAAGGGAGGCAAGTGGTACAAGTGGAATGACTGCGGCAATGAATGGTGCTGTGAATTTGAGTACCAATGATGGATGGATTTGTGAATTTGTAAATAATGGAAATAATGGATTTGTAGTTCCTCCCGTAGATTATATGAATATGCATGTGGAAGAACAGGATAAATATGATCTTAATAAGCTGTATGAAATTTTAGAAAATGAAATACTACCGCTCTATTATAACAATTTTGATACCTGGAGGCATATTGTAAAGAACGGAATGAGAGATGTGCAATTCGCTTTTGACAGTAACAGGATGGTGGAAGAATATTATGAGATTTTGTATAAATAGTTTTGAATTAAAGAAGATTATTGAACGGTCAGACTAATCCTCTGGCCGTTTTTAATTAGAATTTATTAACAATAAATTTTGAATTAGTCGTTATAGATCTATAAATAATTAAGTATGTTATAAATTGATTATGAAATTATCATTAAACTATTTATATTCATGACTTAATTGAATGGATGCATTTTAAATATTTTATTATATTTAAAATAAAAAAAATAAATTATAAATAAAAATTTATATGAATATTTTTGAT
>DATCMY010000274.1:0-7811 GCA_036565505.1 Hanamia sp. | reverse complement strand
GAATCGTTTCTATCAATGACTGGCAAATGAGCATAGCTTCTGCAATGTTTTTATGTTGAATAAAATAGGTAGCCTTATCTAACAAAAGTTGCAATTCTTCGGCTACGTATTCCGCATGAAAACCATAATCCTCCCATTGATGGTAGCGGTTTCCCGTCTTTAAAGGATTACTATTGAAACCTACTCTAACAGCATCGGCATACACTTTCTTATCTCCGGCAGATACTTTTACAGGATTAAACCTGGCATCAAGCGCTTTTCTAAATTCTCTATCCATATTTGCATAATCAATAATAAATTGATGCAAATCCGTTATCCCGCAGTATTTTAAAATCTCTTCTATTGATGTATTATTACCCATAGTATCTTCCTAAATATTTTTTTAATTTTCTTTTATCCTGATTTTTGTTTATCAACTTTATAAGCCTTTGGCATTCTCACTCCCACAAATCTATTTCCCCCCACTGCCAACTACCGTCACCCATCAAACTTTTTTATTTCTCCCCGCAAAAATTCTTTAAACTCCTTTGGCCCCTTCAATTCTATTTCTCCCGGCAGGCCCATTACAAAACGCCCGATGCCATGAAAACCCGCCACCGGAATTTTTAATTCATAAGCTTTCTTTTCTTCTTTAATATAGTCCCGCGACAAAGGAAATTCTTCGAGTAACAAATTGTATGCTTTTAAACTCAGCATCGCCTGTACAACAGCTATCGCTTTCATGGCCGAAATTCTAAAAGCATCTGTAAAAGGAAGCTGGTGAAGGTTTTCATTTTTCCAATCCCTGTTGATCAATTCAATTTCCTGCACCCTCGCAATCTTAAATTGTTTACAACTATTGCTTTCATATTCATAACACCACACCGATCTGTAATCAGGCAAAAAATCAAATGGCTCACCTCTTCTGTCTGTTATCTGTGCGCTGTTAGAAGACCGGTAATTTTTCAGCTTTACTTGTTTTTTGTTCCTGATGGCATCGCTTAACTGGTGGATTTTGACGAGGTCATTACTTTGTTGTAATTGCTCCAAAGCTTTGTAATCATAGAGCACATTGAGTTTGCGTACCAGTTGTTCTTTTACCGGTGAGGTACCTTCTATCAGGCCTAGCGTATCATACAAAATCAATACTTCTTCTTCGGAAAAGTGCATGAGGTTTTGCAACGAGCGGGTGCGGGCAGTCTCTTTTTGCAGGCGGTATGTTCCTCCTTTTCTATCCAATACAAAACCCGCTGTTTCAAATGTCTCTAAATAGCGATATATCGTTCTTTCAGAAGCTTCGGCTTTTTCCATCAGTTCACTAAGGGAATATTTTCTATTGCCGGCAAGCAGCATCAATAATCTTAAAAGCCTTTGCATTTTTTGTTGATCCATATCACCGTATTATATGTTATCTACATTCTCCAAACATCCCATTCCCTGTGCATTATAAAGCCCTGCCCCGGAATTTAAAAGCAATTCAACTACTTGTTTTTTACCCTTTATTTTAATTTTAAAATTAATGAAACCACGAATTTTAGTTTCAGCATCAGTATCTGCTTTTATTTTTATCAGTCGTGATTTTGGTGGATTTTTGAAAAATAAAATTTGGATAAATCCACCTTCCATTAAATTGACTGCTTCGTCTATCCCAAATAACGCGCTGCATTTTTCTTCCCAGTTTACAAAAAGCATTTCTTCATACCTGTCATCTTCCGGCGATAAAAAAACATAATTCCCTTTTTCATTTTTTAGCCCGCACACCACGGGCGACAAAGGCTGGACAAGAATTTCTACTTCATCATTATTTTTATAGTGATCCAAAGGCGATGGAAGGGATTCCACCTGCTCTATCCTAAAACGTGTTTTATTTTTCTTGTCAGCAATATCTATTTGCTGTGACATAAATAACCCCTTGACAAATATTTCCGCAGCCTTAGGTAAATGAAAACAAACGACAAGTTCTGATTTACCGGATAATAATATCAACCTGTCATCTTGTATCCTGAAAGGGCATTTCAGATCAGAGAATGTAAATAACTTAAAACCTTTGCCATATCCTTTTTCATGAAGAAATTCTGAATAAACCGCATCGGCATTATGTAATATTTTATATATCGCTGAAGCCAATGGATATTGGTAATTAATGGGTATTAATTGTTTTTCTTTTCCGCTATTTAAGGTTAATAATAATCTCACAAAACAGTTTTTATTTACTAAAATCAGTAACAGGTTTATTTGTAAAAAGCAAAAGAAATGGATATAAAGAAAATTGATTCTTTATGAATATTTTTCTAATTTATAACCGGGTGGGTGGCACTCAATAGTTGGTACAAGGTAATTATTCTTTTGTATATTCTTAATCAAAAAGATTTTATTTAAATGTTATTTCGAAAGGCTAAGCCTTTATCGTTCTAATTAAAGCTTACACAATTTCATGTATGGGCAGAATGAAATTCAGAGTTATTGTATTTCTCTTTTGGAATGATTTGTTCCTATTTTTTAAAGCGAATTTCAATATTTTATTGACCGCCTGTGGCCCTGGTGATAGGTTTATTTCATTAAGGCTTTGTTGAGCACTTAACAATTTTTCAAATGTTTCACGCAGGTCTATATCAATTTTTTGCCCGTGTCCGCTTTTTCTTGTGCCAATATTTGTTTGAATAGTGAAAGAGTGTTCTGATAAAGGCTGGGCGGCAATTTGCGCTCTAATTCTCTCACTAATCTTCCTGCAATGGTTTTTACTTTTTTGTCTGCCTTTTTTGCTCTCCCTTTATTTTTAGGATGGTTTCTAAAACGTTGATCCATTAATAACCTTTTCAAAACCTGCTATAGCTTTGTCGCAGTTCAATGACTTCTTTGTCTGCAATGGAGATACATTTTTAATGATTTTTCGATGTAGCTTGCTATCAGTAGGATAGGTAATATTTTTTTCCTTAACGGTTGTATCGGTGGTGGCTTCCTGCTCCCGGCCATCTTTACCATTGATGCGGATGCTTTCTTTAAAAATCAATTCTATTCCTTCAGTTCCGATACGGTTTCTAAAAAAGCCATTAATATATCTATTGGCCACTTCAATAATAAATAAGCAGGGGTAGTAGAAACAACCCCCGGCGTCCCAAATACGGGATTATAAGAAAAGATCAACATTTTTATTTTTATGTTTAAGAGACTTTTCTATCTCCCTACATCAATATATCGGCAAAGTCTTAATAATTACTTCTTTGATTTTGAAATAACCTTTTCCGGGACTCCTAGGAACGTTAAGGATGATCCTAGATTAAGCCTAAGGATCTAATGGATCAAGTGAATTAATTTGCAAAGATTCGATAACCGGAAAATATTCAGTGGCAAAATCATCGAGGTGTTTTATTTCTTTGAAAGGAGCGTAGCCTAATTCTTCAATACTCCTTTGTTTAAATTCAGGATTGCTCAGATAGTCAGTATGATACTTGCTGGTTACACATAATATTTTTTTTGTGAATGGAATATGTGTCCGATAAATAATCCGGTTGGCATTTCTGAAATTGGTAATCGTATGCCTGGCATAAGGTTCTACAATAATAACTTGTTCTGGTATATTGAAATGCTCTATTAAATATTTTTTCATCTCGAAAGCCTCACAATAGGGCGTTTGAAAGGGATGGACATGGCCACCCGAAACAATAATGAATGGGGCCTGACCCTGCCGGTAACGTTCTGCAGCTGTTCTGCATCGGTATTTGTTATTAGGACTGATAGGTACATTATTTTCCGGGCCTTCACCCAAAGCCAATATAACTGAATAGGGATAGTTGCTAAAATTTGTTTTTTTTATTTGATCATACGCTTTTTTGTTGATAGCCTGTAATGGATCATACCGGATTGCTTCGTCGCGGTTGTTGACAGCCAATAATTGCAAACACACCTGTAGTGAGGGTTCGAAAAATAACTTCAGAGAAGAAGAGATATGCCTTATCTGGAACATCATTTCATTAATGATACTTTTATAGTAAGAACCATTGAAAGGGTATGATACAGAATCAATCGAAGCATATCGTGCCCCGATGTTTAACATGTAAACATTGATGATATAGTTCATCCCTTTTGCCTCGTCCTGCCATGCATTGAGTAATAAATCCTCATCGCTGAGCGAAGCATAATTTTGAAAATAACCTGAAGGCCGCAAATGTTCATCAACTAATTTTTGAAGAGATGGATTTTTCTTAAAAAGTGATTGTAAATCCTGATGCACTTTGGTAATTTCTTTGTCTGTCCATAAAAACGATTGAGCATAACACTTTAAACTGTCTTTACATTCAAAAGGTATATTATTGAGGCTGGCTATATGTTCTTTCGCAATACTGTTAAGTGTTTTATCAGATTGTAAAATAGAAGCTACACCTTTTATTTTTTCAAATAATGTGAGTAAGTAGAAATTTTTATCCTGCAATAAAGAATTGCTTTTTACCGGAAGGTAGTCAGGATCCGGTTTCTGAACCTGTGAAAAATTCTTTGTAAATGAGCAAAGAGCTATTACTAAAAGAAAGACTATTTTTTTCATAAAACTTCTATGTTTTTACTTACCAGAATATTAAAAATATCCCTCCAATTTTCAAATTGTTTTTTATTTATTCACTGATTTATTTACTTTCTTTTAATAACCAGGGTTTTGTGGAAAATCCGTTGGGTTATTATTGACATCAATTTCTTGTTGTGGTATTGGTAATAATAACTTGTTCTTATCTGTAATAAATTGAAGAGTACCAATAGCCGTATTTGTTCTTATCAGGTCATAAAGTCTGTGGCCTTCACCAAAAAGTTCTTTCCTTCTTTCCAATTGTATCGCATTCATATAATCTATAGTATTAGAAGCAACGACTGGTGGCAGGCCTCGTACCTGCCTAAGTTGATTCAAACGATTGATACCTGCCAACCCTTGCGCTTCAGCGCTTATAAGGTACATTTCCGCGATACGCGAAATAATAATAGGTTCGTAGTTCCAGAATTTATTTACCATTACCAATCCATTGTTATTGTAATTAACAAAAGACGTAGTTGTTCTTGTGTCAGTGGAAGTAAAAAGATTTTGAAATTCCTGAGTTGGGAGGTAAACATAACTACCCCTTTGCGGGAAAGCATTGGTGGTAAATAATGTATAAATTCCGGAGTTTGTGAAAGAGTTATTTGTATTTGCAACTAGCCCGGTTTCATTGCTAAGGTTTTTGAAGCCAAAAATGAGTTCTTTGTTTGCAATTGTATGATATACTTTGGAAAAATCATTTTCCAAAGCAAACTTTGGGTTATTGATCAAACCTTCCGCCAGTGTTGCTGCAGTAGCATTATCTCCCGTATAAAGAGCTACCCGTGCCATCAAAGCCTGTGCTGCTTCCTGTGAAACATTATATTGGGGATCTGATGCAATAGTGGCAATAGGAGGGAGATCAGGGATAGCTGCCTGGAGGTCATTTTTTATCAACGCCCAGGTTTCAGCCAACGAACTGCGCTTTACAAAGCCAGTAGTTGGCTGGGTTAAAAGGGGAACGCCGCCCCAACGTATAGCCAGGTTAAAGTAACCATAAGCCCTGAAATATTTTGCAGTTGCAGCTATTTGTTTATTGGTTGCAGTTGGCTGAAGCTTGTCAAGTGTTTGCAAAAGTGTATTGCAGTTAAAGACTCCGTTGTAGTACCCCCACCACATCTGGTATACAATATTGTTAGAAGTTTTTACCGTGCCCTGAACAAAATCAACAATGTCGCCACTGTTAAAAAGACTTGAATTGGTTAAGTTCTCACCCATCAAATCGCCTAACACGAATGAATATCCGGAGGGATTATTCTGAAAAGACCGGTAAACACCTGTTAATAATTGCCGCACTTCATTTTGGCCAAGATTAGCCGGGTTGATTGCGCCTTTCGGCTGAATATCTATTTGCTTTTTGCATGAGGTTGCTGTAAGAATAAACAGCAATGAGAAGATGATACTATTTTTTATTTTCATAACTGACATTTTAAATAATGAGTTGATTAAAATTTTGCATTAAGCCCAACCATGAATGATTTTAATTGTGGAACTGTTCCTGCATCTAAACCCATATTCCTTGGATCTATCAGGTAACTTACTTCCGGATCGTAACCCATATACTTTGTAAATGTTAACAGATTTTGTGCACCCACATATATACGTATGTTTTTTATCACTGCCATATTTTGTGGTTGAAAAGTATATCCCAATGTTATATTTTTTATGCGGAAGTAAGAACCATCTTCTAAGAACCGGGTAGAGATTTGCTTGTTGTAATTGCCATTTGCGGTAGGCCAGATAGCTCTTGGCACAGTATTGCTTGTTCCTGCACCTTGCCACCGGTGATCAGTTGTAGTTGATAACATATTGAACTGGTTACCACCTACTCCATCAATACCATCTCCATAACTATTACCTCTCCAATAAGAAAATATTTTGTTTCCGTGACTAAAAGATGCAAAAATGTTGAGATCAAAATGCTTATACGAAAAAGTGTTTGTTAACCCTCCAAAGAAATCGGGGGTTGAATTACCCACCACTTGCCTGTCTGCAGAATTTATGAGCCCATCTTTATTTACATCCTGAAATTTTACATCTCCCGCACGTACACCCTGTGCTAATAAACCGGCAGGTATTTCTGCATTGGTTTGGTAAATTCCAATTTGTTTCAGCATATAGAAAGTACCAACCGATTGGCCAATCTGTAAAATATGATAATTATCAGTAGGGATCGGAGCATTGTTATTAAGCTTGGTAACTTTATTCTTAATAAATGAAATATTAAAGCTCGTGTTCCATTTAAAAGCGTCTACGAGATTTTTAGAACTCACTCCAAATTCATAGCCTTTATTTTGCATTGAGCCAATATTAAGCGTTTGGGTGGTGAATCCTGTTGTCGAAGGAACAGGCAAATTGAATAAGAGATCGTTTGTATTTTTTATAAAGTAATCTGCAACAAAACTTAATCTGTATCTGAATAAGTCTGCATCTACGCCAATATTAGTTTGATTTGCTTTTTCCCAAACCAGGTTTTGATTGCCTATTTGTGTAACTGCCAATCCAATCTGCTGATTGTAATTATTCCCGCCTGTCGTTAATGGGAAACTTGAAAAATCGCCAATACCTTCCTGGTTACCTGTTAAGCCATAGCTGGCTCTTAGTTTAAGATTGCTTAACCAATTAACCTGTTTAAAAAATGATTCCTGAGAAAGGCGCCAGGCCGCTGATGCTGATGGAAATGTGCCATATTGTTTATTAGTTGCAAACCGGGAAGAACCATCACGCCTAACGGCCAGGGAAAAAAGATATTTATCAGCATAAGAAAGATTAACTCTGGACAGATAAGATTCTAAGGAATGAGCCGTCCAGTTTGTATAAGCCTGGTTGATTCTTGCAGCGGAACTGATATAGCCAAATGCAGGCGATGGAAAATCCCTCCCATCAATATAACTTTCTTCAGCAGTATATTTTTGATAAGAATGACCGGCAACTGCATTTATTACCAACTTGCCAAAAGTATTATCATAGGTTAGTAAATTTTCAATTAAAATATTATTACCCAGATTTCTGTAATCATAATTTACACCGAGGGGTTTGCCATAAGGATGATATTGTGTATAATAAAGGTAATCCTGGTAATAAGCAATATCTGTACTAACTGATGGTCTATAAGTTAAGCCCTTTAGTATTTTTACGGTAGCATTAAGTGTTGCCAGGGCTCTGTAAATTTTATTAACTGATGTCTCTTCGTTTAAGACCTGTACTCCATTGTGCCGTAAAATATCAACTCCCCCAATAGAATATGTACCATCTGCTTTATAAGGCACATCAT
>DATCMY010000273.1:0-2344 GCA_036565505.1 Hanamia sp. | reverse complement strand
GCCTCTACTAATTCTAATTTTTCTTCCACAGGGAGTTTGAAAAGCTCTTCTCTATCGTATGCCATTGATTTAATTTTTAAGATGAATAATTTTTATTTAAAAACCTTTTAAACCCTTTTTTAAAATTACAAATTAAAATCTGAAAAAGTTGCCCAAGCTGAATGGTCAGGCGGAGGCCGTCAGCCCATTAGCCTATTGCTTTATCAAGATCATCAATCAAATCACCCGCATCTTCAATGCCCACGCTCAATCTCATCAAAGAATCTACCAAACCATTTTTCATTCTTTCTTCTCTCGGAATACTTGCGTGAGTCATCGTAGCAGGGTGCCCTATCAGGCTTTCAACTCCACCAAGGCTTTCGGCCAATGAAAAAAGTTTAGTCGAGGAAAGAACTTTTTTTGCCGCTTCCACACTATCATCTTTTAAGGTAAAGCTCATCATTCCTCCAAATCCGCGCATTTGCTTTTTAGCAATTTCATGATTAGGATGATCTTCAAATCCACACCAATATACTTTATCAACTTTAGGATTCTTTCTAAGCCAATTGGCAATTTTTTCTCCGTTTTCGCAATGGCGCTGCATGCGTACATGTAAGGTTTTTAACCCTCTTAAAATTAAAAAACAATCCTGCGGGCCGGGAACAGCTCCACAACTATTTTGGATAAAAGCCAATTGTTCATTTAGCTTTTTATCATTCATAATTAAGCAACCATGAACAGAATCACTATGACCGCCAATATATTTGGTAGCAGAATGCAACACGATATCGGCACCAAGGTCCAAAGGGTTTTGTAAATAAGGCGAGGCAAAAGTATTATCCACACAAAGCAGCACATGATTCTTTTTTGCAATGGCAGCAACAGCGGCAATATCGGTAATATTCATCATCGGATTCGTTGGCGTTTCTGTCCAGATGAGTTTGGTATTTTTATTAATATATTTTGAAACTTCATTAGCATCCTGCATATTAATAAA
This sequence comes from Hanamia sp., assembly GCA_036565505.1. Lineage (GTDB taxonomy): Bacteria > Bacteroidota > Bacteroidia > Chitinophagales > Chitinophagaceae > Ginsengibacter. The sequence continues at coordinate 1,368 of DATCMY010000273.1, read as the reverse complement.
GTGAAATTTCAATCCATATTTTACAAATATTTTCGTAAAAAGACGATAAGTGCCACCATACATATCATTGGCAGCAATTATTTCGTCACCGGGATTTAATAGTGTAATAACTGCATCTGCCGCGGCGGAACCACTTGAAAAGCATAAACCAAATTTTCCATTCTCCACCGTGGCTAAAGCTACCTGTAAAGCATGGCGGGTCGGGTTTTGCGTTCTCGCATATTCATAACCTTTATGCACTCCGGGGCTTTCCTGCACATAAGTAGATGTTTGATAAATTGGAGTCATAATGGCTCCTGTAGAAGGATCCGGTTCTGCTCCGGCATGAATCAATTTTGTCTCTAGTTTCAATATATTTTTATTTTATAATTTACAAACCAAGGTTTTATATTTGAATGAACCAATCAATCAAGAACCCTTCTTTAAAAAACAATCGGCAATGAAACCATCACATCATCCCAATACATATTCATATTGGCCCCTGAAGTAGTTTTCTCAAATACAATGGACATATCCTCAGTAGTTTCATTTTTCTTTACCGGCAAATCCACACGTACCACATCTTTCAAAGAATCGTAGGTAAAACTCCCCCAGGTATCTGTTTCTTTATTTACAATTAAGGTCCATTTATCCGGAAATGGAATTGCGTAAAGCGTATAACGACCTTTCTTAATTTTTTTCTTATTGATGATTACATCCTTATAAAAATCAATTTCTGTGGCTTCATTTGCTCCAAGCCTCCACACTTCACCATATTCCTGGAGTCCGCCAAAAACCTTACGTCCATTAAGTTGTGGCCTGCTGTAAATAACCCTCATTACCAAAGGTTCTGTAATTTTATTCTGTATTTTCAAAATCGGGTAATTAGATGGATAATAACTCATATCCATCGGAGATTTGTCAAGTGGCGGAATTGCTGAATTTGCCGTTTGAGCAGATGTTGAAAAACAAATCGCTAATAAAATTATGGCAAGAAAATGTTTCATATATTTTTTTGTTTTGCAAATATAGACGGATTTATTCAGCCATAAGGTTGCTCATACTTTTCAAAGTATATTCTTTAAGTTCAGGAAAAAAATCAGCATAGCATTTTTCAAGTTCCTCATAATTTTCATTGAAAATTTGAAAAGCAATATCCGATTCATGTAAATAGGACGCCCTATGCACAAGGCCACCAAAAGCTTTGCGCATGCCTTCTTTTAAGCGGTAATTATATAACCAGTTTTGTGTTTTCATGTAAGGAAACATTTTTTGAAATAGCAAAGGAAAATCAGACGTTTTTTTATCAAGAAGCTGATAACTCATTTGAGTAAATTTTTCAAGTCCCTCATATTCTTCAAATTGTTTGTTATCAAGCGCAAGAAAATG
>DATCMY010000272.1:0-4685 GCA_036565505.1 Hanamia sp. | reverse complement strand
AACCTTAACAAAGAGACAGGAAGACTGCTTATTTTATTTAGCGCAAGGTTTCACAATAAAAAAAATTGCGCATACGCTGAGTTTATCACCTAGAACCATAGAGCATTATTTAGAAAATATTAAAGTGAAACTTAACTGTTATTCACGTGATGAGTTAATTCAACATGCATTTAGATCAACTTATTTTCAGGAAAAAATTAAATCATTTAAATAATTCCAAATCAGACTTTTCTTCCATCATTTGAGGTATTCATAATTTATGAATAAAATAATTCTAAGCATGTTTTTAGTCTCCATGATGACTTGTTCAATAGGCTATGCTGCAACTCTTCCTTCATTAAATAAATCTGAATTTGTAAAAGCATTTGTTAACAAGACCTCAAGCTCAATAGCTACAGATAATTTAAACGGGCAAACTATTGATAATACCTTCTCTATGTTTTTAGATGATCATGGGAATATCATCGGCAAAATGTCTCACAAACCAGAAAATGAGCCGCAAACAGACAAAGGAAAATATGTTATTCAAAAAGATGGTACCGCCTATATTACTTGGCAAAATTGGGATGGGGCGAAAAAATTATGTTTTCACGCCTTCGATACTCAAAATGGCGGAGTGTTACGGTCCACTGGATAGCGACTCACTTGCTTTATCTTTAGCCATCCCATGCTTTTAATTTTCTTTGAATCCCCCAATGAAATTGTCAAAAATCGGGTTTTATTCCTATAAATAAAGTTCCTAGTTGGTATTTGTGACGGTAATCATAGGTAATTTACGGTCACATTATGCTTGCAATGGCATTTTATTCTGTCTATATTGCCCATCGAGTACCGACACTGGTTATTCTAGGAACTAATAAAATTATAAGAAAAATATGACTGACACATTAGACAATTTACTGGATGCTGAAGAGCTACAGTTAGCACAGACGAAATATTCCCATAAGAATCGATTAGCTTTCGCTGTCATGCTCAAATTTTTCCAACGCGAAAAATGCTATCCAACAAACAAATCTATTATTCCTGAACCTCTTGTTGCATGCGTAGCATCTCAACTTGGTATTCAAACACAAAATTTCAATGACTTTAATTGGAACTCCGGCTCTGCAAAACGGTTTCGTCAAGAAATACGAGTTTTTCTTGGTTATAAAATAGCAACAGTAGCAGATGCTGAAAAACTCATTGATTGGTTAATAGAGCATGTCATACCAATGGCGCCTAATATAGCGCAGCGTGACCAACATGTGCATCAATTTTTTCATGATAATCGTTTGGAACCCTTCGCAAAAAAAGGATTAGATAATTATATTCGCTCAGCCATACATCGTTTTGAAAAAAAGTTCTTTTCTGGTATTTATGAGAAACTATCTCCTGACACATTACAAGCGTTTGATCGCCTCGTGGATCAGGATAGTGATGAGGGCGAAGAAAAACTAAAAGTAGATGTTGGTGATGCGGGTATTCAGTTTCGACACTTAAAAAAAGATCTTGCTGGCGTCAAATTAAAACATGTCCAATTTGAAATTGAAAAACTCCATCACATTCGTAATATTACTCTCCCAGCGCAACTGTTCGGAACGGCTTCAAGAAAGCTAATCCAAAAATATTACGCACGAATCATGGCAGCATTGCCAAGCAATGTTCTTGAATATGTCCCAGAAGCTCGTTATGCCTCAATGGCTTCCTTTTGTTACATTCGCTCTCAGGTATTAACTGATAACTTGGTTGATTTATTTATCAAGTTAATTCAAAAAATGAAAGCATCGGCTGAGACATATGTTAAAAATACAATTATCTCTGAAGTAAAACGCGTCGATGGAAAATTTGATATTCTATACTTGTTGGCTGCGGCTGCTCATAGTCATCCTGAAGGAATTATTCAAGATAAAATTTACCCTCAAGTAAGCCAAATGACGCTTCAGGACGTTATGAAGGATCTACAGCACAGCAAGGGAAAATGGTATCAGACACAAGTGAATGTTAAAATTCGTTCGCTCTACTCTCATGCGCATCGTAAGGTCTTGCTAGCTTTATTAAATACCTTTACCTTTCATGCAAGCAGTTCTGAGGGTGATGCTCTATTGGCTGCCATGGCCTTCATAAAGCAGCATCAAGAGGTTGCTGATAAGTATTACCCTGATAGCAGCTCTGTACCCATCACAGATCTCATACCCTGCGAATGGCGGTCTCTGGTAATGGAATCATACGCTGCTGATAAGGAGTCTAGCGATTGTCATTATCGAGTTAATCAATTTAATTATGAAGTAGCCATACTGGAGGTTTTACGCGAGCAGTTACGCTGCAAAATAATTTGGATTGAAGGGGCGTATCGATATCGTAATCCGGATGAAGATTTACCTAATGATTGGGATACTCGTCGCGAACATTACTATCAGCTACTGGGGTTGCCCATGGATGCAGCTGAGTTTGTGAGGACGTTAAAAGAAAGCCTTCACAGCAATTTGCAAGAGCTCAATGATACTATTCTCAGTAATAACAAAGTTACTATTTTAGAAAAAAATAACGGTCATATAAAAATAACACCCTCCGGCCCCCAAGCTGGGCCTACGCATCTTGATGCCCTGCAATTGGAAATTAATCGTCGTTGGTCAACGATTAATTTAATCGATATTCTTAAAGAAACTGATTTTCGTGTTGGATTTACCCAACAATTTCACTCAGTGGCGAGCAGAGAAATTTTAGATAAAGATCAGCTTCGTAAAAGGCTATTACTTTGCATATACGGTATTGGTAGCAACACGGGATTAAAAAGAATTAGTGCCGCAAATGAAGATGCGAATTATTCAGATCTGCGCTATGTGAAACGACGTTATATTCACGAGACTAATGTTAGGGCTGCTATTGTTGATGTTGTTAATGAAATATTAGCGATTAGAGACCCACAAATTTGGGGTGAAGCCACAACCGGTGTTGCATGTGATTCCACGCAGGTGAGTAGCTGGGATCAAAATCTCATGAGTGAATGGCATCCACGCTACAAAGATCGTGGTGTTATGATTTATTGGCATATTGATAAAAATTCTGCTGTTATTCATTCAAAGTTGAAGACTTGTCTTTCCTCCGAGGTTGGTGCCATGATCACCGGCGTTTTAAAACACGATACAAAAATGAATATGGATAAAACCTATGTGGATACGCATGGACAAAGCACCATTGGATTTGGTTTTAGCTACGGTCTGAAATTTGATTTACTGACACGATTTAAGAGAATTCATAAGCAGAAGCTTTATTATCCGACTGCTAAACACAAAAATAATTATTCGAATTTAGATCCCATTCTAAAATCACACATTAACTGGGGTCGTATAGAAGAAAATTACGATGAATATGTAAAACATCTTGCCGCATTAAAAACGGATATTGCAGACCCCGATGTTCTCATCAAAAAATTCAGTAGGGATAACTACAATCATCCTGTTTACAAGACTCTAATTGAAATTGGCAATGCGGTAAAAACGATATTTCTGTGCCGTAATTTGACCTCTGAAGCATTACGCATTGAAATACATGAATCGCTCAATATTGTCGAGAGACTCAATGGCATAATGAGCTTTATTTTCTATGGGAAATTAGGTGAAATCTCAACTAATAATACGGATGACCAATCACTCACGGTGGCTTGTTTACATCTTTTGCAAGTATGCATGGTGTACATCAACACACTCATCATTCAAGAAGTCTTATCTGATCCAGTTTGGGCTAATAAATTAACGCCAGAAGATAAGCGCGCACTCTCACCTTTAATTCATGCGCATATCAATCCTTATGGTTTATTCCCATTAGATCTTTATCAGCGCCTACTCATTGAGATAAACAAATATAAGGACATGCAGCATGACGAAAGTCGAACGCACGCCAGTAAGACAGAAAGCGAAGCAGTTAGCTAAGACGTTACGACAAGAAAACCCAGATTATGATTATCTGCGTCAACTTTTCAGGCATCTACGTAAAGAACTTAGCGTAGAGATTCTTCACAAAGATAAGAAACTGCCGTATGTGCCGACTGAAGAAGAGATTCACAAGTACTACAATGCTGTGTGGAAATCACGAAATATGCGACATGTTATCCTTATTAAAACGTTGTTATACACCGGTGTCAGGGTTAGCGAATTAGTTCACATTAAACTTAATGAGGTCGACTTTGACCGGTGTCAGATACGAATTACTCAAGGCAAAGGGAAAAAAGATAGAATAGTTCCGTTTCCCGACGCTTTTAAGGAAATTTTAGCGATTCATGTCCACAATACAGACGACAATGGAGGAAAGTATTTATTTGAGTCGTCTCATAAAAAACCCTATACAGATCGTGGGATACGAAAAATATTGGAACATTACTCCAAAGAAGCTGGTATGGAGCACTCCATCTCGCCTCATAAGTTGAGACATTTTTTATTTACTTGGCTTAAAAAGCAGGGAATAGATGATGCATTAATACAACCTTATTCTGGTCATGAAAACCGGCAATCCCTTGAAATATATTCAAAATTATCAATTGGTGATGCGCAGGAAGAGTATGAAAATATTGGTTCTTCTACGGTCTTATGAGGTAAAAAAAGGATATTAATGAATCATATCTTCTTGTTAAATAAAGGTTCTGAAGACTCTATTACAAGGAAGGTATATGAGCATCAATATCCCAACGTCGATTTTGGAATTAAAAGGTC